>SHZU01000016.1 GCA_009692115.1 Gemmatimonadota bacterium
AGTAATGAGGCTGAGCTTAGGCCATACCCGCAACTTGTCGAGCGAGTCAGCCGGTACCGGGCACAGCTCGCGGACAAGCGGCCGAGGAAGGCGACTGTATTGAAACAAAGTGCTACGGGCATGCTACTAGTAGTCGGCGCTTCAGGCGATGTGCCAGCGGAGACTTCATTCTGGGATGACTTCAAGGCGTGTGTCGGTGAGTACTGGTGGGCCCCCGTAGTAGCTCAAGTTGCATGTGGCATCGGCGCAGCGGTAATGACGTGAGGTCGGCGCCGCGGTTAGCTAACCTCGACTGTGGCCATCCACGCGGCGTAGCAGCGGCGTCGTCGAATCAGCCGAGTGCCTCGATACTGGCCCGGATCATCGGCACGTTCGCCTCGAGGTCACTGTTGATCAGAATGTGACCCTTGGGCGGCGTGATCAGGTAGCGAGGCCCTTGCTCCAGATATAGTAGAGGTTCTCGGCGATTCGGAGCGGTGGAAACGGCGGCGTCCATGCCGGGTTGTTCTGGGCCGCCGCCGGGCCCGGCCCAACCGCCAGGGCCAGCAGGACGGCCGCGACGGTGGGCGTTGCTCGCACGATGGGCATCGACATATTCGACTCGGCTAGAATGTCAGGACCAGGGACCCCACGATGGTCCGTGGGGCCACCGGGAAGAAATATCGCGTGGACCCGTCGGTGTAGCCACTGGCGTAGGCTCGTCCATTGAACAGATTCTCGGCCTGGACCCTGATCGAGTACCGGCCCAAGGCCACGGACCCACCTCCTTCGAACAGGGTGAAGGCCGGGGCCGTGAGGGCCGGATTGCCGTCGTTGGCGAGGAATGCCCGCCCCGAGTGCCGGACGCGAGCCGTCACCGCGATGCGGTCGCGAACTCGCCAAACGCCGTGGAGATTCGCGAGCACCGCTGGTGAAAGCAGGGGCGGGACGTGGCGGTAGGTCACCCCGGTCGCCGCGTCGGTGTACGCGGCGATCCGGGCTCGCATCCACATCGCGTTCCCGGTGATCGTCAGGGCCGGCCGGAGCCGCCACTCGCCTTCGAGTTCGAGACCGACCCGGCTGCTCCGGTCCACGTTCCGCCTGAGTTGACTCCCGGTAATCGAGATCGCGCCGATCGGGGCGATCTCATTCCGGAACCGCATCACAAACAGATTGGCGTTCAAGGCAAAGGCCCCCGGAGCCCATCGGAGGCCGGCCTCGATGTCGGTGACCGACTCGGGCCGCACCTGATCGAGCGGTAACAGCTCGGCCGCGGCCCCGGCGTCGAGGTCGTCTGCGCCGGCAAAGAGGTCGCTCCGGGTCGGCTCCCGTCCGGTCCTTCCCATCGAGGCATACACCGACAGGTCGGGCCGGGCCCGCCAGGTGACGCCAAGCTTGGGACTGACGAAGACCCAATCGATCATGGGCTCGCCGAAGGTCGACCCCGGCGTCGGCCGGTACCGAAACGCGGCCCGGCGGATTTGAAGGTCACCGTGCCAGTCCCAGGCGCCCCGAGTCCAGGTTGCCTTGAGGAAGGCGCTTTGGTCCTGCTTGAATCCGGTGTTGTCATAGGCGCGCCTGACCAGATCGGGGCGTACGAACAAGAAATGATCGCGTTGGTAGCGGCTCGCGTGGACGCCGGCCGAAAAGGCTACCTCGCGGGTCTTCCACGCCACGGTCGACAACAGGCCGTACCAGACATGGCCGAGATTGAAATTCCAGAGATCGGAGCCAACAACCACGTCGTAGTTCCCGGCGGCGCTGTTCCGATACGCGGTCGTGGTCACCGTTGCCGACCGGGCCAGCTCCCGGGTGTACTGGACGCTCGCCATCTCCTGATGGAAGTCGTCCCTCTCATCCGGCGACATCGGGTTGACCCGCGGATTGACCGCGAGCTCGGCCTCGGACGGCGCATAGTAGGCGAGTTGGGTTCGCGAACGTCCCGCAAAGCCGGTGAACTTGAGCGCGTCGCGAGTTCCGAACCAGCCGGCGCTCAGGAACCCCGACCGGGCGCGGTTGCCGGAGTGCTCGCGGTACCCGTCGGTTTCCTGTCCCGAGAGCCGGCCATAGGCGGCAAAGCCCCGGCGGAATCCGGTGGCCCCCTCGGCGCTGACGCGCTTGGTGCCCCAGGAGCCGGAAGTCAGCTGGAGTTCGCCGAACGGGCGAGTGGCCGCGATCGGAATCGATTCGAAGTTGAGCGACCCCGCGTACGACGCCGTCCCGAAACCGCTCGAGCCGACGCCGCGCTGAATCCGGACCGACTGGATCGAGTTCATGAAGTCGGGCACGTTCGAGAAATAGAGGACTTGGTCCTCGGGGTCGTTGAGCGGGACCCCATCGAGCGAAATCGTCAACCGGGTCTGATCGATGCCCCGGAGCCGGATCGCACTGTAGCCGGAAAAACCGCCGGCGTCGGAGGTGACCGTAACACCCGTGAGGCCTTGGAGCGCCAGCGGTGCATCTTGGCCGGCGTAGCTTCGCTCGATGGTGGCGCGGTCGAGGGTGGTCTGCGACGTCGGCGGGGCACTCCCGGCGCGGGTGGCCCGCACGACCACCGTCTCCAAGGTATCGCGGCGCTTGGCGAGGGGCAGGGTGTCTTGCAGTAGCAAGAGTGGAATCAGGTAGAACACAGTCGGATCCCTCACGTGAAAAAGCCACGCAACCCAGCGAGCGGGTGGCGTGGCCCAACGCGGCGGCAACGACACTCGCCGCACTCCCTACGCCGGTGTTGACCGGGTCAGGTTCCAAGAGACTTTCTCAACCCCGCACTCTGCGGAGTACCCCTGGCGGCTCGTGAATGAAGGGATAGTGCCGTCAGCCCCGCCGCGCTAGGTTCCACGCCCCATGTCACGACCGCTCGTCGAACTCGGTGGGGCCGGCCCGCTCCTCCACCTTGCTCCCGCCAACAGCTTCCCGCTCGGTGTCTATCGGCCCCTGCTCGAACCGTGGCTCGCTCGATTCCGGGTCGTCGGCATCCCGCCTCGCGGGTTGTGGCCCAATGCCGGCCCCGCCCCCGAAGGGCCAGGGAGTTGGGAGTCCGTGGGCGAAGAACTCGCGGCCGGTATCGTGGAACACGATCTTCGGGATGTCATCGCGGTGGGCCATTCGTTCGGGGCGGTGGCCTCGCTGGTGGCCGCCGCTCGACGGCCAGGCCGGTTCAGCGGGCTCGTACTGCTTGACCCGACGTTACTGCTCCCGGCCCACGTCGACTCGATCTATCATCCCGACGAAGAAGGGGTGCCACGGCATATGCTTGCCACCCGGGCCCGATTTCGGCGGGCGGAGTTTGCCTCGGAGCAGGAGGCATTCGACTACTGGCGGCCGCGGCCCCTGTTCCGGGATTGGCCGGATGCGTCACTCTGGCACTACGTCCGCGGGGGACTCCGGCCCGCGGACGACGGGGCCGGGCTCACACTAGTATGGCAGCCGGATTGGGAAGCCCACTACTACGAAGGGCTCTATCGGGATGCTTGGCGCGAAATCGGCCGGCTCGAGCCGTCGCTCCCGGTGCTGCTGATTCGGGGTGGGACCACCGATACGTTCACGCCCGCCGCCGCCGAGCGGTTCCACGAGATCCGTCCCTCCGCCACCATCATGGACCTCCCGGGTTTCGGCCACCTGTTTCCCCTGACGGCTCCGGCCCGGACGGCCGAACTGATCACCAACTGGATTCGATCGTCTCGACCCACTTCGTGAGGAACGCGTTGGCCTGAAACCCGTCTAAGACCCGATGGTCAATGGTCAGCGTCACGTAAATCTTCGGTTTGGCCACGATCCGGTCGCCCTCGACGACCACGGCCCGCTTCTCGATCTTGCCGATGCCCAGAATGGCCGACTGGGGCCGGTTGATGATGATCGGTGTGGCCACCAGGCTCCCGCTCACCCCATGATTCGAAATCGTGAAGGTGCCGCCTTGGACGTCCTTCGGCGTTAGGCCCCCCGAGCGCGCCCGGGCGGTCAGGTCGGCCAGCCGCCCGGCCGTCTCGACCAGGTTGAGGGTCTCCGCCCGCTGGATGACCGGCACGATCAACCCGCCGTCCTTGAGCGCCGTTCCGATCCCGATGTTGCAGTCCTCGAACAGCTCGAGCGCCTGATCATGCCATCGGCTATTGACCTCGGGCACGGCTCGGAGCGCTGCCACCGTGGCCTGAACGAAGTACGCCGTGAACGTGGCCGCCTTGTCGGTAGCCGCCCGATGCGCCAACACCGCGCTCAAGTCGGCCTCGAAGATCGTGGTGACGTGCGGCGCCGCCGCCATGCTCTGGCTGAGATGCGCCGCAATGCTCTTCCGCATGGCCGAGTGCGGCACCATCCGGCTGCCGGAAGCCGCCACCGTCGCCGGCCCCACCGCCTCCACATCCTCGACCGTAATCCGTCCCCCGCGCCCAGTCCCCGTGATGGTCCCCGGATCAATTCCCCGTTCCTTGAGGAGCCGCCTTACCGCCGGGCTCAGATCCTCGGCACTCAGCCCTCGGGTCTCGGCGCTCGGCGGAGGGGGCGCGGGCGCGGCCGCTTCCGAGTGCCGAGCGCCGAGCGCCGAGTGCCGGGCCCTCAGCCGTCCCACTGGTTCTCCGGGCTCGACCGCTTCGCCTTCGGGTTTCAGGATTTCGGCCAGGACGCCGTCGTGCGGGGCGGCGATTTCGACGGTCACTTTGTCGGTGGTGATCTCGAGGAGGGGGTCATTGGCGGAGACGGCGTCGCCGACGGATTTGAACCATTTGCCGACGGTGTTGGTGGTGCCTTCGGTCTGGTCGGGCGGGAGCAGGATATCGGTCAGGGCAGTCATCGGTTCATTCTAACCTCGCCGAGTCGACTGGTCGATCCCGCTAGAACGCCCGGGAGACGCCAAGAGTCACGGTCCGCGCCGGTCCCGGCAGGAGTCCGCGGCTTCGGTCGACGACGTAAAGCCGGTCGAAGAGATTCTTGATCGCCACCGAGAGTTCCACCCCGATCGCCGGGATCTCCTGCCAGAGGCCGAGGTTCCAGATTGTCGATCGGGCGAGGGGCCCCTGCTGCCCATCCGGACTCAGCACGGTGGTATTGAGGGGATCGGCGAACATGGCGCTGGTGATGATCACGTCACCCCGAACCCGGGTCCCACCCCGAGGCTCAATCGATCCCCAGGCGGAAGCGAGATGGGTGGCGGCATAGGGAAGGCGGTTGCCGGTCACGGGGACCCGGTCGCGAGTCTGGGCGGCATTTTGGCCGACAAAGACCCTTCCTATCCCGTCGCTCGCGGTGTTGCCGACGAACACGAACCGGGGACCGTGATAACGGGCGGTCGCTAGGTACGTGTAGGTCGCACCGAGGTCGATCGGCGTCCTGGTGCGGGCAATCGGGGAGAGGTTGACGTTGACGGCGAACTCGAGTCCCGCGTGGCGGGTGGCGCCGGCACTGGTGAGCGCGGCCCCGGCTCCGCCCGCGACGCTCGATGGCACGACCTGGTTGCTGAAATCCATCCGGAAATAGGTGGCTTCGAACGCCCCGGCCTCTCCGAGTCTAGCCCGCACACCGAGCTCGTAGTTCCAGCTTGATTCAGTGTCGATGTCGACCGTCTGGCCGGAGTTGTCGAGAATATCCTCGGTTCGGGGCGGCGAGAAACCGCGATGGACCCCGGCAAACAACGTCAGGCGATCGTCCGGAAGCCAGGTCACCCCGATACCCGGGATGGTGGTCGTGAGTGAGGTTTTGCCGATGGCCGTGTCGGCCAGGGCGGGACCGACCAGCCGATTGGCTCTCCGGAAACGCACCTGCTCGAACCGAAGGCCCGGAGTGAGGCCGACCCGCCCGAACTGGAATTGATGCTGCAGGTAGGCCGAGAGGGCGAGATTGCTCCGGAGGTTGTCTTCCTTGAGGCCGGCATTGGGATCGCCAGCGGGTCCCGGTTGACGCGCGTTAGGCGACCCGCCATTGACCTGGCGGCGAATCTGTTGTTCGGCGTGGAGCCGGACGCCGAGCTCGGCCACAACAGGGATCGGACCGAGGTGGTATTGGGCTTTGAGCCGGGGCTCAACCGCCCCCACGTGGTAATCGCGAAGCCGGCCTTCGTTGCCGCAGGTCGTCGAGAGGTTGGCGAGCCCGCCGCAGCGGGGATCGGCCGCGTCGTTGGGCCGCTGGCCCGAGTTGCTGGATTGGCGCCACCAATCGCGCGAGACCAGGTAGGCGTAGGCGGTGGTCGAGAGGCTGATCCGGTCGCCGATCGCCAGGCGGTGGGTCAGGTCGGTGGCCCATCGGTCCAGGAACATGGAGTCGTTGCCGAACGGGTTCTGGCGCGGGTTCGCGGCGAACTCCGCTTCGGTGAGGCCGGAGTAGGTCACCTGGGATCGCTCCGCGTAGTAGTCGGCACGCCAGGTGAGCGATTGATTGGCACCGAGGGGGAGCGCGACCTTGGCGCTAAGGTCGGTGAGCCGCGACCCAATGTTGTCGCCGGAACCCGCCCCGCTTTTCCGCAGTCCGTGGAGGGCCACCGCTGCGGCTCCAACCCTCCCCTGAGCCCGGCCCGCGAGGTTGAGATACTCGCGGTTGCCGATGGTGGTCGTTATTAGCCCCTTCCACTCTCGGGAGAGCGCCGGGGTGAGGTAGTTGATGACCCCGCCGATGGTCTGTGGTCCGTACCGGATCTGGCCGCTACCCTTGAGCACTTCGATCCGGTCGAACCGCTCGATCGGCGGATGATAGTAGGTGGCGTTGTCGCCGTAGGGCGCAATCGTGAACGGGATACCGTCCTCGAGCAGCAGCACCTTGGCCGATCGAGTCGGGTTGAGGCCTCTGATGCCGATGTTGGGCCGCAACCCGAGGCCCTCCTCATCCCGAACCAACAGACCGGGCACCACCCGGAGCGCCTGGCCGGCATCTCGGGGGTTGATGGCCTTGAGCAAGCCGGCCGACACGAGCGTCCCGGACCCAGGAATCCCAACCAGGGCGGCCGGAGCGCCGATGACCTCAACGGTGGGGAGCTGTCGGCCTCGGTGGGCGGTGGAGTCGCGTTGTTGTTGGGCAGCAGCGGTGGCCGCGAAGAGGGCGGTGGCGACGCTGACAGCGGAGGAAAGTCTCATCAACCAGTCAATACTTGAGAATGAGTTTCATTCTATAATATTTCGACCTCCAATCATAGGCCAGCATCTTGGTAAGTCAACCACTTATGACTTGGCGAGCAAATCGAATTTCCTGGGAGCGATCGCCGTTGCGAACCTCACGATCCGCGCGCACGCCTCGCGTAGATGCCCGTCCCCGGTTCCGAGAGTAATGCGGACGTGGCCCGCCCCGCTTGGGCCGAAGCCTTCGCCGGGGGTGACTGAAACGCCCGTTGCGTCGAGCAGGCCGCGGGCGAACTGTTTGCCGTCGAGCCCCGTGCCGCGAATGTCGGCGAAGAGGTACATCCCCGCGTCCGGCATCCGGACCTTGATTCCTTCCAGTCCCGACAACCCATCGATCATCACCCGGGCCCGCCGTTCGTAGGACGAGCGGATGGTTTCCAGTTCGGCGCCGCCGGTCGTGATGGCCACCGCCGCCGCGTCCTGGATGAATTGGGCCACCCCGAAATACATCGCCCGCGCCAGATTGGAGAGATGCCCGGCCAAGGCCGGCGGGGTGACCGCCCATCCGCAGCGCCAGCCGGTCATCGCGTGGGATTTCGACAGGCTCGAAATCAGAATGCCCCGTTCCAGCATCCCAGGCAGGTTGAGCGGGCTCTCGTGATGCTTGCCGGTGTAGTAGAGCGCGCTGTAGACCTCGTCCGACACGAACCAGAGGTCGTGCTTCCGGCAGAGCTCCGCCACCGCCAGGGCCTGGCTGGCCGTTAGGCAGGCGCCGGTCGGGTTGTGCGGGAAATTGAGGATGATGCCCCGGGTTTTCGGCGTGACGGCCCGGGCCAACGCGTCGGGGTTGAGCTCAAAGTTGTCATCCGGCCGAAGCGGCACCTGGACCATTCGGGCACCGGGGGTTCCGAGGACGGCCTCGTAGGTCACGTACGTCGGCTCGGCGACGAGGACTTCGTCGCCTGGGTTGAAAAGACACTGAGCCACCCCGAACAAGGCCGCTTGGGCGCCGGGGAACACGGTCACCTGTCCCGGGTCGATGGTCGCCCCAAGGGTCCGGCTGCTCTCGGCCGCAATGGCCCGGCGAAGCGCAGGCTCCCCGCCGATCGGGCTGTAATGGGTCCGACCGCCGGCCAGGGCCGCATTGGCCGCCTGCCGAATCGCCGCCGGCGTCTCAAAATCAGGGTCGCCAATCGACAGCAGGATGATGTCCTCGCCCCGCCCCATCCGCTCGACCGCATCATCATGCACCTGCCACGCATCGGACCCTTCCCCCGCGATCCGCTTCGTCAAATCCGAATACTTCATCTCAACGCTCCGAGCGCCGGGCAAAAAACGCGGGCTTCAACGCCGGTTCGATCGGCAACGAAAGACTGGTGATCGCGCCGGTGGCGTCCATGTGGAACTGGACCCGCCACCGAAGCGGATTGGCCGCGCTCCTGGGTTCGGCCTCAAATACGTCGTAATGCCAGTGCTCCATGCCGAGGTTGAAACTCGAATAGGCCAACTTGAGCTTGCCGTCGACCAGGGTGACCGTCATGTCGCCGTACCCGGGATGGGTGTAAGTGCCGGCATAGTCGGCCAAAGGGTGCGAGGGCGAGGTGCCGCTCACGCGGCTGGCCACGTCCTTGGCGCGAACCGAATCGGCTCGGGCCTTGGCGCGGTCGGCCTGGGCCTTGAAACGCCCGCTCCAGTTGATCGGCTCGAGACCGAGGAGCCGGTCGTAGATCATGTAGGGAATGAAATCACGGGTCGGGGTCCCGTTCAGGTTGGTCAGGACCACGACCCCGATCGAATCGTTGGGAAGAAAATTCACTTCCGCCGAGAATCCGTCGATGTTGCCGCCGTGATGGACCAGCTTGTGTCCCCGGTAGGTATTGACGAAGAAGCCCATCCCGTAGGACTCATGGCCCAGGTCGAGGCCGCCCGGCCCCGGGGTGGATGGAACCGGGATGACCATCTGGGGTGCCTGCATTTGGCGGGCCTGGGCCGCCGGAATGATCTCCCGCCCCTCGAACCGGCCCTGGTCCAGGTGCATGGTGACGTACTTGAGCATTTCCGTAATGTTGGCGTTGATCGAGCCGGCCGGCCCGATGGCGTCGAGGTTCCGGTACGAGATCCTGACGACGGAATCGCTCGGAAGCCGGGCGTAGCCAAAGGCGTAATCCGCCGACCGCTGAAGGTCATTGACGGAGGCGTCGGCGGTGGCCATCCCCAAGGGCTCGAACACCCGGTTCTTGACGACGGTTTCCCAGGGGAGTTGGTCGAGCTTTCCAGAGAGATATCCGGCGGTCATGTACATCAGGTTCTGGTACTGCCAGACACTCCGGAAGTCACGGGTCGGCTCGAGGTAGCGGAGCCGCTGGTAGAGGTCGTCGCGGGTAAAGGTGCCGCCGCCCCACATGACGTCGTGACGGGGGAGCCCCGACCGGTGGACGACCAAGTCGCGGGGGGTCATCCGCTCGCTCACGGCGGCGTCGAACATCTGGAAGTCGGGCAGGTAGCGGCGGACCGGGGCATCCCAGTCGAACAAGCCGGCCGCGGCCTGGGCGGCGAGCGCGGTCACCGCGAACGACTTCGTGACCGAGCCGATCGCGAACTTCGTGGTCGGGGTCACCGGGATCTTCGCCTCGAGGTTCTTGAACCCGTAACCCTTGAGGAGGACGATCCGGTTGCCCTTGACCACGCCAATGCCGAGCCCGGGCACTTTCCAGGCCTTGAGGACCGAGTCGATGGCCGCGTCAAAGGCTTGATCGAGCACCTTGGGCAGCGGTTTCCGCTGCGCCGCTCCCGCTGAAACGACGACAACCGAGGCTACTAACCACAACGATCCAGCACGACGTACCATGGAGACTCCAAGCAGAGGGTAGTTAGGTTAATTGTACCCAATTCCGTGAACGACGCGAGGTGTGAGATGATCTGGGACATGGTGTTCATCTACGAGCCCGAAATGGGCAACGGGGCCAACCTGTTCGACCGCTATCGGGCGGCCGGGGTCGACTTCATCTCGGTGCACCCGGCCGGCGACCGGCACAACATTCAGGAGGCCATGAAGCGGATCGCCCGGTGCCGGGCGGACATCGCGGCGCACCCGAATGCGGTCTTGGTCTACTCGGTTGACGACATCGCCCGGGCCAAGCTGGCGGGCAAGCTGGCGGTGGGGATCCATCTGGAAGGATTCCGGTGCCTGGAGCGCGACCTTTCGATGATCGAGGTCTACTACCAGCTCGGCGTCCGGTTCGTCCACCCGATCTTCAACCTGAACAGCGAGATCGGCGGGGGCGGCGCCGACCGGCACGAGACCGGGCTCACCAAGTTCGGCGTCAAGATGGTGCATGAAATGAACCGGGTCGGGATGCTGGTCGACGGGGCCCATGCCGGGTATCGCTCGACCATCGACATGATGGAGGTGTCGGAGGCGCCGGTCATTTTCAGCCACTTGGCCTGTCATGCTATCCACCCCCATTTCCGGAACGTGAAGGACGACCAGGTCAAGTTCTGCGCGGAACGGGGCGGCGTGATCGGGATTACCGGCGCCGCCTTCTACTTGGGCGGCGCCTCCGCCGAGCAGTACTTCCGCCACCTCGACCACGTGGTCCAGTTGGTGGGTCCGGGGCACGTCGGATTCGGGCTCGACTACCTCGATCAGGCCCACCACCTCGCGGCCTATATCGAGGCTCGGCCGGATGAATGGCCCGGCAAGGAACAGGGCGCCTGGGACCCGATGCTGTTTCTCGGTCCGGCCATCATTCCCCAAGTGACGGACCTGATGCTGAAGCATGGGTACACCGACGAGCAGGTCGGGTGGATTCAGGGCGGGAATTGGGAATCGGTGTGCCGGCGGGTTTGGAAATGACCTTGGAGTTGTCGCCCCGGGACCAGGCGCTGCTCGCGGGCGATCACGGACCCGGCGCCCGGCTCGCGATGTCGATTCTGGTCCGGATGGCTGGGGTAACCGGGGTGGAACGGCTGATGGACATCACCGGCGCCCATATCGACAGCAGCCTCTACATCGGCGATGCCACGCTCGCGTTCGCCGAGCGACTGGCATCGTTAGGCGCCAAAGTGGCGGTGCCGTCGTCGCTCAACGTGAGCGGGGTCGATGAGCACGGCTGGAAGGACTGGCCGGTGCCGCCGGCGTGGGCCGCGAGTGCCCACCGCCAGATGGTGGCCTACCAGACCATGGGGTGCACACCGACGTGGACCTGCGCCCCATATCAAACCAAAGCCAGGCCGGTGTTCGGGCAGCAGATTGCCTGGGGCGAGTCGAATGCGATCTGCTTCGCGAACTCGGTCATCGGAGCCAGGACGGAGCGCTATCCCGACCTGCTCGATATCTGCGCCGCCATCACTGGGCGGGTCCCGGAGGCCGGCCTCCACCTCGACGCCAACCGCGGCGGCCAGGACCTGTTCCGGCTGCTCGATATTCCCGAGTCGATCCAACGGGACGACGCCTTCTATCCGGTCTTGGGCCACTTGATCGGCAAGATCACCCGGGAGCGGATTCCGGTGATCGAGGGGTTGACGGTGGTGCCGGCCGAGGACCAGCTCAAGGCCCTGTGTGCGGCCACTGCGTCGTCAGGGGCGGTGGCGCTCCTTCACATCATCGGGGTAACCCCCGAGGCGCCGACCAAAGAGGCCGGGTTCCGGGGAGCGAGCCCCGAGCGGACCTTCGATGTGACGATGGATGGGCTCCGGGCGGCGCGGGCCGAGTTGACCACCTCGGCGGGCGCGGCGCTCGACATGGTGGTGCTCGGGAGCCCGCACTTTTCGGTGGCCGAGTTTCGGCAACTGGCGCCGCTGCTCGTGGGCCGGCGGCGGCACGCCAATGTCGAGTTTCTGGTGACCTCGAGCCGGATCATGTCGCTCCTGGCCCAAGATGCCGGTCTGCTCGAACCGCTCGAGGCGTTCGGCGGCAAGGTCACGGTCGACACCTGTGTCTTGACCACACCGATGCTTCGTCCCGAGATCAAGACCTTGATGACCAATTCCGCTAAGTACGCCTACTACTCGCCTGGGCTGCTCCGGACCGCGGTGGTGTTTGGGAGCTTGGCCGATTGCGTCGAATCGGCGATCCAGGGCCGGGTGGTCCGAGACGAGTCGTTATGGGCCGCGTAATCCAGGGCGAGGTCATCGTGGCGGGTGCCGGATCGGGCCCGTTGTTGGTAACCGACCAGGCGCTCAGCTTCTGGGGCGGCTACGATCAGCTCACCGGCGAGATCATCGACCGGCGTCATCCGTTGTCCGGCCGGATCGCGACGGGTTCGGTACTTGCGCTCCCCGCGTCCCGCGGCTCGAGCACGACCTCGGCGGTATTTCTCGAAGCGGCCAAGGCGGGCACGGCACCGGCGGCCATCATCACGATCGGGCCGGATCGGTTTTTGGCCTTGGCTTCGATCGTCGCCGATGAAGTGTTCGGGAAGGGCATTCCGATGGTGGCCGTGTCGGCCGCCGACTTCGGCTTGCTGGTGACCGGGACGATCGCGGTTGTGTCTCCCGATGGCCGGATCGAGTTGGGTTCAACCTGCAAGGTTCCGAGTGATGAAACGCTTCTGGCTCTGGGTGACGGCCATCGCGCTGGTCGCCGCCGGCTGTAGTTCGCTGCAATAGTCGGCCGCACTACGGCAGGTCGGTTTCGCGCTGGCCGGCTGGCGGGGGTCGGTATCGGCAAGATCGTTTCCGGCACCAAGCTCTCGATGCTCGACTACGGCAAACTCACGGTGGCGTTGGCCCGCCAAGACGTGCCGCTCGACTTTCTGGTCAACGTGGAAGCCCTCAATCCAGCCGAGAACAAGGTCACCGCCAAGATGATCCGGCTGGGGTGGGCGCTACACCTCAACGACAAAGAAACGATCAACGGTGTGGTCGACACCGCAGTCGTCATGGAACCGGGAAAGCCGGTCATCATGCCGATGCGGATGCGAGTCAACCTGGTGCAGTTCTTCAACGGCCCCGCCCAGGACATGGTGGACCTGGCGGCGGCGGTGGCCGGGCTCAATCCCGATCCGACCAAGATCAGCCTGAAGGCTTCGCCCACCGTCGAAACGCCGTTAGGGCCACTCGCCTATCCCAACCCGATCACCATCGTTAGCCGGACGATTCGTTAACGGGGTGGCAGGTAGCGGTTGAAGTGAGCGACCAGTTTCTTCAGTAAATACTTGGCGTAGTACTCCCGCTGGGTCCAGCCGTGGGTGGCCGCCGGGGCAAAGGCAAAGTCGAAGTCCTTGCCCAGCTTCATCAGCTCGTCGGCCAGGACGACGGATGTTTTGAACGGGACCACGTCGTCCTGCATCCCGTGGATGATCAGCAAGTGGTCTTGCAAGCTCTTGGCGTAGTGGAGCGCGTTGCCCCGGGTGAAGGCTTCGGGGTTGGTCTTGGGCCGGCGGGCAATAGCCACGTCGTCGCTTCCGAAGAAGAACGGATTGGTGGCTGGCGCACCGGCCACGCCCGCTTTGAACAGGCCCGGCTTCTTGAACAGCATGAAGACGGTCAGGGTGCCGCCATAGCTCGATCCCCAGATGCCCATCCGGTCGGTATCGGCGTAGGGTAAAGTCTTCAAGTAGTCGACCGCGCTTTCGAGATCGTCGAGATCGCCGCCGCCCCAGTCCATCAGGAATCGCTCTCGAAAATCCCGCCCGTAGCCAGTGCTGCCCCGGACATCGACCTGGACGACGACGTAGCCCTGCTGCACCAAGAGTTGCTGCATCATGCCGTAGAGCCCGTTCCAATGATTCCGAACCGTATTGGAGTACACCGGGCCGAAGATGACGGGATACTTCCGCGACCGATCCAGGTTCGGCGGCTCGAGGATCCTGGCGTGCACCGTGAACGGATCGGTCTTGTGCTTGAACGACACGTAGCGCGGCGTGGCCCAGGGATAGGTGGCGAATTCGGGCGGCGGCGAGTGGGTAACTCGGCGCTCCGGCGTGGGCCGGCGGGCGTCGGTCAGGTACAACTCGGTCGGGCTCCGGTCGTCGCTATGGAGGACTGCGAGCATGAGGCCGTCCGGTGAGAGTACCGGAAGATGGACCCCGGGCCGAGTCGTGATCCGCTGGGCAACGCCGCCTTGCCTCCCGATCCGGTACACGTGCCGCTCCGCGGGTCCGGCTTCATTGGCCACGAAATAGATGCTCCGGCCGGCGGAGTCGACCAACGGGGTCACCGCGCCGCGGTCGCCGGTGACATCGTAGGTGGCCGGGGTCAGCGCGGTCGGGGTGTCGCTGCCGGGTGCCAGCGAATAGAGCCGGTAGCGATCATCGAGATCACCGACCAAGATGATCCGGGTACCGTCGGCGTCCCACGTGGCGGTCACGGCGTTATAGATCCGGGTCTCCCGCCGGTCGTGCCAGGCCACGGTGGTCGAGGCATCGGCCGGATCGGCGATCCGGATCCACCGGTCTTCAGCGGTATCCGATTCGCGGTCGATCAGGAGCTTTCCCCGGCTCGACCACACCATTCCGATGTTCTGGACCGACGTTGGATCCGGGAGGTCGAGCGGCCGAATGGTGCCGGTGGCCACGTCGAGGAAGCTGATGGCCCGGCTTTCGTTGACATCGCCGGGGGACCCGCGGCGGAGCAGATTCTGACTGGTCTCTTCGCTCAGGTAGTACGGCAGCGGTACCTGGCGGACGTGCCGGCGGTCGACGATCTGGACCGCGATGGTCCGGCCATTGGGAGACCACGCATACGGAGGCATCTCGCCGCCCCAGACGTAGCGGCCGATCTCGACGTCCGGTTTGAAATAGGTGCCGAGCCTCACGGTGCTTGGCGGCGCCACCGCGACCCGGGTGATCTGGGTGGGCCGCCCGCCGGCCACCGGGACGAACCAGAGATCGCCCCGGCTGAGAAACGCGAGTGTCTGCCCGTCGGGCGAGAGGGTGAGGTCGGACTGATTCCCGTCAGTCGTGGCAACCTTGACGGCCTCGCCCCCGGACGGCCCGACCCGCCAGATCCCGTCACCGGTCGAATAGAACAGGGTCTTCCCATCCGGCGCCCAGGCGAAATCGCCGGCGCCGTTCCGGCTGAGACGGATCGGTTGCCCGCCGGTTCGGGCCACCACCCAGAGATCCCGGCCCGGCCGGGCTTGGTGGTTCCAGAGAAATGCGACCCACCGGCTGTCGGGCGACCAGGCCGGCGCCACCGGCGACGTGCCGGCCAGCGATGGCGCGGACGACACCAACCGGTCGACGGTCAACTGGGGCTGGTCCTGGCCTATCAGGGCCGGAGTCACGAGAAGGAGCGTGGTGGGCACGATGGCAAGGATTCGCATGCCTGAAGCTTGGCGCGAGAGGGGCCATGGCGTCAAATTGAAGCCACGATGCTTACGACACTCCTGATGAGCGCCGCAGTGCTCGGCGCGATCGACCCGCCCGCCGGGCTCCAGAAGCTGGCGAGTGAATTCTGGGCCTGGCGGGCCAAAACCCAACCGGCGAGCGCCGACGACATTCCCCGAATCCACCGCCCGGCCGGATGGGTGCCGGATTGGTCGAAGGGAGCGGTGGCCGACCGTCGGCTGGTGTTGGCCCGGTTCGAGACTCGGTGGACTGCGATCGACACCGCCGGTTGGGCCGTGCCGGATCAGGTCGACTATCGCCTGATCGGCTCGGCGCTGGCCCGGGTTCGCTGGGAGCTCGACGTCAATCCGGTCTGGCGGCGCGATCCGAATTTCTACGTCCAGCAGACACTCGGCAGTCTCTTTGAAATTCTGGTCCTGCCGCCGCCGTTCGACGCGGCCCGCCGCGAGGCGCTCCGGCTCCGGCTTCGCAACATTCCCCGCGTGGCCGAGCAAGGCGCCTCGAACCTCGACCAGGCGATCCAGCCCTTCGCGGAACTCGCGATCGCGTCGCTCGGCAACGTCCGGCATCAGCTGACCGCGATGGCCGCGGCAGTCGGCGGCTTGGGCGGCGCCCCCGACTCGGCCATCGCGGCGTTGGAGCGGTTTCGCGGCGGGCTGACCCGTCGGCTGCCGACGATGCCGGTGCGGACGGCGGTGGGTCCGGAAAAGTATCGGTGGTTCCTGTCCCGCGTGGCGCTGGTGCCGTTTTCGCCGGCTGAGTTGCTAGCTATGGGCCGCCAGGAGTGGGAGCGGTCGGTGGCGTTCGAATCGCTCGAGCAGGCGCGGAACGCCGGTCTCCCGGAACTGCCGCTGTTCCCGACGATCGAGGCCAACATCGCCGCGGAGGCCGCCGACGAGGCGGGAGTCCGCCGGTACCTCGAGGACAAACGGTTGCTCACCGTGCCGGGGTGGGTGAAGCATTTCCTCAATGTGCCGGTGCCGGCGTACCTTGGACCCCTGGCGTGGCTCGGCGTGCCCGACGATCTGACCGGTCCGTCTCGGCTCGACCAAGATGGGGTCCACTACATCCCGCCTCCATCGCCCGACCTTGGGTACTTCGGGCGCTCGATGGCCAAAGATCCTCGGGGCATCATCGTCCATGAGGGCATTCCCGGTCACTACTTTCAGATGGTGTTGTCGTGGGCCCACGAGAATCCGATTCGCCGGCACTACTACGACTCGGGGCCGAACGAGGGCATCGGATTCTACGCCGAAGAAATGATGCTCCAGGCGGGTCTGTTTGACGATCGGCCCCGATCGAAGGAAATCATCTACAACTTCATGCGGCTTCGGGCCCTACGGGTGGAAGTCGATGTCCGGCTCGCAACCGGCGAGTTCACGATCGCGGAAGCCGCCGACTACCTCCGGCGAACCGTGCCGATGGATCCGGAGACGGCCCTCGACGAGGCCGCGAGCTTTGCGGCGGGGCCTGGGCAGGCCATCACCTACCAGATCGGGAAGCTCCAGATCATCAGAATACTGGCGGATCTGAAACGGCAGCAGGGTGACCGGTTCGACCTCCGAGCCTTCCACGATTTTGTCTGGAAGAACGGCAACGTCCCGTTGTCGCTGGTGCGCTGGGAGTTGTTGGGCTCGCGGGACGAGATTGCCCGGATCGATCGAAACCGGCGGCCATGAACCGGGTCCGGGTGCTTCGCGCGGAGGCCCGATGACGCCGTGGCTAGACCGCCTCAGGGCCGGGGGATGGCGCGACCGGTTCGGCGGTCTCGGTGACGACTGGCGGGTTGCCGGCCGCCGGCTCCGGCGTTCCCCTGGGTTCGCCGCGGCCAACCTGGGCCTGCTCGCGCTCGGCGTCGGGGCCACCCTGGTGTTAGGCGGCATCGCCCGCGGTGTCGTCCTCCGGCCGCTGCCGCTGCCCGAGCCGGAACAGCTGTTCAGTCTGGCGGAGGAGAATCCGGGCGGTCAGGTGCGGCTGCCGGACTATCCGACGTTCCGGGAGTGGCAGGCGCAGTCCTCCGTCTTTCGCCAAATGGCGTTCATTCGCGGCAACGCGGCGCAGTGGACGAGCCGGGAGACCACCGAGCGGCTGTTGATCGGATGGGTGTCGCCGGAGTTCTTCCCGCTCTTGGGGCGGGCGCCGATGCTGGGCCGGGCTTTCGGGGCCGGCACCGGCGAGCGCGTCGCGGTGGTGACCCACCGGTTCTGGCGGGAACGGCTCGGAGCTGATCCCGCGGTCGTCGGCCGGGTCCTCACCGTCGACGCCCTGCCGGTCGAGATCATCGGCGTGATGCCGCGGGGAGTCGGGTATCCGACGTGGGCAGAGATCTGGATGCCGTTTGAGGCGATGCCCCCCGCGGTCCGCCGGAGCGTCGAGCAGCGGGGAATTCGGGCGGACGGCCGGCTGGTGGGCCGGCTCCGGGATGGTGTGGTGACGGAGGAAGCCCGGGCCGCGATGGCGGTCGTGGCGGCGCGGCAGGCTGACCGCTATCCGGTCGAGCAGGGCGATTTTCGCGGTGTCCGTCTGGTGCCGCTGCTGACCGAGTCGCTGCAGAGCAGCCAGGCCGCGCTCGGCGATCCCCGGCAGCCGCTCCGGTATGTCGCGGCCGGCCTGGCGCTGCTCCTGCTCATCACCATCGCGAATCTCGCCAACCTGGCCGTGGCCCGGACAGCCGCCCGGGCCGCCGAGCTCGAGTTGCGCGGTGCGTTAGGCGCCGGCCGCGGCCGGTTGATTCGGTTGGTGGCCATCGAAACCGCGGCCGTGGCCTTGGTGGGCGGGCTCCTGGGATGCGTCCTGGGTGTCGCCGGGATCGCCGAGGTCCGGCGCCGGGCCGGGGGGCTGCTCCCGCGGGCCGAGGAGATCGGACTCGATCCGGTCTTGATCTGGGCCACGCTCGGACTGGTGATGACGGTCGTGATGCTCGTGGGCGTGGTTCCCACCATGTTGGCGCTCCGGTCGGTCGGTCGGGTAACCGGGTCCTCTCATCGGGTGGCGGGGAACCGGGCGCACCACCGGCTTCGGCGCGGGCTCGTCGTGGTGCAGATCGCATTCGCGGTCATCATGGCGATCGGTGCGAGTCTGGTGACGGAGAGTCTGGTCCGAAGCCTCGAAGTTCCGCTCGGATTCGAGCCGGACGGCCTCGCGACCGCCCTAGTCGAACCGAACGTCGAGGATTACGGTGATCCCTCCCGCCTCGTTGCCCTGTATCGACAACTCGCGCTCGAGTTCAAATCGATTCCGGGGATTACCGCGACCGGGCTGGTGAGCCACGCGCCGCTCGTGTCCGGCTCGATGCCGACGCGAGTCTTGGTTGGGGAAGAAGACGCCGCCGATGCCGCCGCCGGACGCCCGGCCATGTTCGTCGCCACCGACCCGGACTACTTCACAACGGCCGGGATTCCGGTTCGGAAGGGCCGCCTGTTCGAGGACGCCGATCTGGCCGCCGAAAATGGCAGCCTCATCGTCAATGAAGGATTCGCTGCTCGGCTCTGGCCGGGGCGCGATCCGATCGGACAACGGATCGGGATCTTCCGCTCGGTCATGGGCCGGGCCGACTTCGGTCAGCCGATCGAGGGCCGGATCGTGGGTGTCGTCGGTGATGTGCGCCATTGGGGCGCCGAGATTGCTTCGCCTGATATGGTGTACGTGCCCTTTACCTGGAACCCATGGCGGCACACCCAACTCGTGGTCCGAGGATCGCCGGCCGCGCTGGTCCGCCTCGTTCCGACGCTGGAGACGTCGATGCGCCGCCTCCACCCCGAGTTGGCGACGCGCGGGGCCGCCGGACCGTCGATCCAAACGTTCGACCGCGCCCGGCAGGCCTCGGAGCTTCCCCGACGATTGCTGACGTGGCTGATCGTCGGGTTCGGTGCCGCCGCGCTGGCGCTGGTTTCCGTCGGCCTCTATGCCGTGATCTCATATCTGGTCGGTCAGCGAAGCCGAGAACTCGGAGTGCGCCTCGCGCTTGGGGCGACGAGGCAGCGGGTGGCCCTGATGGTGCTGGGCGATGTTGCCGGGCTGGTCGGGATTGGGCTCGTGGTGGGCCTCGCGGTGGCGTTTCTTGGCGCCGAGGCCACTCGGGGTCTCGTGTTCGGCGTCGGCCCGCGCGATCCGATGGCCTACGGGGTTGGAGTGCTGATCCTCACGATCGTTGCGCTCGCGGCGTCCGTGGGCCCGGCCTGGCGCGCGGCGGATACCGACCTCACCGCGGTGCTCCGTGGCGATTGACGGCTCGCGCCGTCGAGCCATCGCCGCCACCGGCGGCCGTGGGATGAACCCACGGCCGCCGCTTCGGGACGATTTTACCGCGGGGGGGCCGGCCGCCGTGACCGGATCGGCGGCGCCGGTTCCGGCTTGAGCACCACGGGCTTCTCCCGCAAGAGCCGGAGCGCTTCCTGAACGCCTCGTTCCAGTTGCGGGTCTTGCCCAGCCAGCACCGCCTTGGGTGCCATTTCGACTTCGATGTCCGGCGCCACGCCTTCGTTTTCGATGGCCCACTTGCCGCTCAGATCAAAGAACCCGCCGCGCGGCGCCAACATCCCGCCACCGTCAATCAACGGCGGAGTATCCCAGATCCCGACCAGGCCGCCCCAGGTCTTGGTACCGATCAACGGCCCGATCTTCATCCGCCGGAACATGAACGGCAGCATGTCGCCGCCCGAACCGGCACTCTCGTTGATCAGCATGACTTTGGGTCCCCAAATGCCGGCGGCGGGCGTCGTGAACGGGCGCCGCTCGCCGACCGGGTTGTTGAAATATCCGTGCAGGTCGCGGGCGACGATGTCCACGATGTAGTCGGCCACCGAGCCGCCGCCGTTGAATCGCTCGTCGAGGATCACGCCCTGGCGGTCTTGCTGGGCGTAGTAGTACCGATTGAAGAACGTGTAGCCGCCCTGGCCGGTGTTCGGCAGATAGACGTACGCCAGTTTGCCGCCCGACAACTGGTCGACCTTCCGGCGGTTGCCCTCGACCCAGTCGAAGAGCCGGAGTTGTGATTCGCTCGCGACCGGTACGACGGTGACCCGACGCGCCCCATCGGGCGCGGGCCGGGTGTTGACGGTCAGGGTGGTTTGCTTTCCGGCGGTGCCTTCGAGCAAGCGCTGGAGGTTGTCGGTCCCGGCCACGTCGGTGCCGTTGATGGCCAGGAGGTAATCACCGACGTTCACATCGATGCCCGGCGCGCCGAGCGGGGCTTTCAGGTTGGGGTTCCAGTTTTCGCCGGCGTAGATCTTGGTAATCCGGTACCGGCCGCCTTCGATGTCGTAGTCGGCGCCGAGGAGGCCGTTGTTGACGGTCGGTACCGCGGGCAGGTCGCCGGGGAAGACGAACGAGTGTCCGACCGCGACTTCGCCGCCCATCATGTCCTGCAAGTACACCAAATCCGACCGGTGCCGAACGTCGTCGGCCATCGCGTTGTAGAGGGCCTTCGTCTTGACGTAGTCGGCGCCGTGCAGGTTCGGGACGTAGAGGAAGTCGCGCTGGAACCGCCAACCTTCGTCGAACATCTGCCGGAACTCGGCCCGTGGATCGACCATGATCTGCACCGAGGCCAGATTGACGGCGCCCGCGCCCGGCGCCGGCGGGCCCTTGTCGGCGTCGACGATCTGCCAGCCGCCGGTGGCGTTCTGAACGAGCAGCTTTTTCCCATCCGCCGAAACGCGATAGTCGCGGACCGCCGTCGAAAACGGGATGGTCTTCCGGTCGGAGAGTTGGAACCGGTGGAGCGTGTTGGCCGGCGACGGGCCCGCCGTGGCGCCGGTGGCCGGGATGTCCTCCAGAAAGAATATGGTGCCCGCCGCGCCCGCCCGGAGTCCGGAATAGTTCCGGAGGGCAGCGCCGACCGCAACGATCCGGCTCGAGAGTCCGTCGAAGTCGATCGTCACGACCTTCGAGGTGTCGGGCTTGGCCTTAGTGGTGTCGGCGGCTTTTTCGTCGTCACTTTCCGGGAGGAGCGGCGAGGGCTCGCCCTTCTTGAGCACCGCGAGGTAGACCGCGTGGGTCACCGGCCGCTGATAGGACTGCATCTCGAGCCACTCGGTGTTGAGGCCGAAGTCGGTCGAGGCCAGGAAATAGAGATACTTGCCCGAGGCGTCCCAGGCCGGCCAGGTCGCGTCGGCCATCCCGTCGGTTACTTGGGAAACCTTGCCGGTCGCGACCTCGGCGACGAACACCGAATGCAGTTGGGTTACCAGCCGTTTGGTGTAGGTGATCCACTTCGAATCGGGGCTCCACGACGGATTCATCGACCGCTCGGGCACCATGTAGTTGTCGGTGTCGAGGTGGGTGGCCTTGGCCGTCGCGATGTCGACGACCCACAGTTTGAGGCCCGTGTCGGTGAACAACAACTTCTTCGAGTCGGGTGACCACTGCGGGGTGTATTGGAACGTCGGGGTCGGGAGGTCGATTTCCCTGGGCGGGGCACTCCGGTCGGCCGGTGCGATGACCAACCGATACTCACCGCTCTTGTCGCTGAACCACGAAATCCACTTCCCGTCCGCCGACCAGGCCGGGTTCCGCTCGGCGCTACCCGACGACGCGGTCAAATTCCGCCAGTCGCCTTTTTCGGCCGGGACCGTGATGATATCGCCGCGGGCCTCGATGACGGCGCGCTTGCCGGTGGGCGAGAGGGCCGCATTGAACACCAGCCCGGTTACCGGCTTCCACTGCGGCGTGAGCCAGGGGAAATCGCCCCGGGCCGTAATGTTGACCGCTTGGCTTTGGCCGGTCTTTGGATCCAGGGTGTGGATCCGACCGCCCTTCTCGAAGGCCAGCACGCCACCGCCCGCCGCCAACGTCTTGATGTCGTAGTCGGTGAACTTGGTGACTTGGGTTAGCTGCTTGGTCCGGGTCTGGTAGGACCAGATGTTCATCAGGTAGTCGCGGTCGGACAGGAAGTAGATCGTTTCACCGATCCAGACCGGCTCGACGTCGCGGCTCTCGGTCCAGGGCGGGGTTTCAAGGTCATGCGTCTCGAGATTCTGGATCCAGACCGGGCGGGTTTGGCCTCCACGGTAGTTCCGCCACTCCGGGTCGGAGAGGTTGGGCATCACATACGCCATCCGCTTGCCGTCGGGGCTCAGCGAACCCTGCGAGGCGCGCGGCACCAGCAGGGCGAGTTCGGGCCCGCCATCGATCGACACGGTCCACGGTTTGGTGTATAACGTCGCCGACGCCCGGTTCGAGACGAAGACGACCCGGCGGCTGTCGGGGGTCCAGCCGATGACCCACGTCCTCGAGGGGTGCCACGTCAGCCGCTTGGGCTCGCCACCTTCGACTGGAACGAGGTACACCGACTCGGTACCAGCGTACTTCCCGGAAAAAGCCACCCACCGTCCGTCCGGCGACAACTTCGGGTCGGCTGTCTCACCCTGGAAACTGGTGAGTCGCCGGGCATCGCCGCCGGTCCGGTCCACGATCCAGATGTTGTTGGCGTAGGCAAACGCGATCTGTTTCTCACTGATCGAGGGCTGCCGGACCAGCAGAGTTTGGGCGGCGGCAGGAGCCGATAACGCGACCACGGTGGCGAGGAGCAGGCTACGAAAGCGCATCGATGTTTCCGGAGTGAGGTGAAGGACTTGGATCTGACCTGAAGTAATAGATTGGCCCGATTCGTAGGGCAATGAGCCCTTTGGGAGTCGCAATGAATACTCGTACGATCCTGGCCGTGGCCGTCGTGGCCTGGCTGGCCGGCCACCAAGACCGGCCCTCGATTTTTGCCGCCGGCTCGGTGTCGACCGCGGCCCCGGAGTTTGCCTTCGGTGACGTAGGCCTGCATGGCGGAGTCGATCCGAGACAGCCCGGCAGGGGCAAACCCCATTTCTCCGGGCGTCCGGTGGGAAGCCCCTGTGACTCGGCAACTCCCCCGATGGTCAGAGCGAAGAACAGGCACGGCACGCTAAACTGCCACTTTCGCATTGTCATCAGAACTCCATCAACTCGGCCATCATCGCGGCAATCGCGTCGACTTGGGGCAGGACCGCGTTCATCAGAGCGACGTTGTACGGCGTCGGCACGTCGGGAATCGCGATCCGCTTGATCGGCGCGTCGAGCGAAAGGAACGCCTCATCCGCCACCGTCGCGCTGATTTCGGCGCCGAATCCGGCGGTGAGCGTGTCTTCGTGCACGATCAGGCACCGCCGGGTCTTCTTGACCGACGCCAGCACGGCGGCCTTATCCCACGGCGCGATGGTGCGAAGATCGAGGACATGGACGGCCGAGCCGGTCTTCTTGGCGGCCGCCTCGCAGCGCTCGACCATGGCGCCCCAGGTGACGCAGGTGAGCTTGTCGCCCTCGAGGATGGTTCGGGCCTTCCCGAACGGGACGACGAACTGGTCGCCTGGATAGGGGCGCCGGGCCCAGGTTCCGTCGAGCAGGGCTCGATGCTCGAAGAAGATCGTGGGATTGTTGCTCCGCATCGCGGTCCGGATCAACCCGACCGCATCCTCCGCGTTCGACGGGATGGCCACCTGCCAGCCGACCGCGTGGGCCCACGACACCTCGCCACAGACACTGTGCCAGGGGTCGCCGCACTTGGGCGCGTAGCCGCCAGGCATCCGGACGACGATCGGCGCCGCCCACCGGTTGTTGGTCCGCCACCGGATCGTGCCGCAATTGTTGAGTTGCTCGGTGGCCGGGTCGGCGTACTTCCGAAATTGGATCTCGGCGATCGGCATCAACCCCGCGAGGGCCATGCCCACCGCCCGCCCGATGATGCCTTCCTCGGACAGGCTCGTGTCAAAGACGCGCTTGTCGCCGAAGGCATCTTGGAGACCTAACGTGGCGGCGTGGACCCCTCCCTTGGGCCCGACGTCCTCGCCGAACAACAGGGCTTTCGGATTGGTCCGAAGCTCGGCCTCGAGCGCCCGGCGAACGGCCGTCAGCAGGTTGATCCGTGGACCGTCGGGTGCCGGAACTTCGCTCGAGTCCGGGAAGGTATGCCCCGAGGGCGCCAAGCCGCCCCGGGCGGCCACCGCATCGTCGAACCGGTGCTTGGTCACGTTCGCGAGGCTCGGTTCGGGCCGGGCCAGCGCCGCCGCCAGGCCGGCTTCGACCTCGGTCCGGGCCGAGGCTTCGACGGCGGTGAGTTCCGCCTCGGAGAGAATGCCAGCGGCCAGGAAGGTCCGAAGCTTGGGGAGCGGATCGTTGCCCCGTTCCCGCGCCACCAGTTCGGCGGGTTTGTACGCCTGGGTATCCTGACCCGAGTGGCCGGAAAGGCGGGGCACGGTCAGACGAACCATCGCCGCCCCGTGGCCGGCCCGAACGTACCCCACGGCCTCGGCAAAGAGCCTGGAAGCCTCGGCCGGGTCGGTGCCGTCGCCCTGAGAAAGCCGGAGATTCTTGAACGAGGCCAGGTTGTCGACGATGTTGGCGCCGGGCGTCTGGAGGTAGGACGGCACCGAAATGCCGTAACCGTTGTCTTCGATGTAAAACAGCATCGGCAGTTTGAGCGTGGTCGCCATGGTGAGCGAGGCCCAGAAACCGTTGGTGGCGACGCTGGCATCGCCGCCGAGGACGCAGCCGATGGCGCCCTCGTAGCTCGTGTCGCCCAACACGTCCCGGTGATAGGTGATGGCCTGGGCCCACCCGGCACAGGGAGTGTACTGCGAACCGACATCGCCCGACATCGGCAATACCACCGGCCCCGGGGTCCTCGGCAAGTTGCAGACGACCCCGATGTCGCGGCCGTCGCTGAAACCGCCGGACTTGCCCATCGGCCCCGCAAAGGCGTCGGGAATCGACAAGCCTAACGTCAGCAACAAGGGCCGGGACCGGTAATAGGCGCTCACGGCGTCGTGGGGATGGGTCAGGTATTGGCCCAAGATGACCTGGGGCACATCATGCCCGCGAGCCGTGAACTGATAGGCCACCTTCTTCTCGGGGACCAGCTTGGTCTCTTCGATGTCGTCGAGCAAACGGGACACGTGGGAGAGGCGGTAGACCCGCTTCCAATCGATGGGCTGCGTCATGAGATGGCCGTCAAATCTGATGCGGCTTCTCGGTCCGGTAGGCGGTGCCTCGGAAGAGGCCCACGACCGTGCCGTCGGCCTTGGTCACGTGGACGTTATAGTAGAGGATTCGGTTACTGCGGGCCGATTCGGTGGCGGTGGCCGTCACGACCTCGCCCGGCCGGATCGCGGCGGGGTAGGTCATGCTGTTCTCGATACTGACGGCCAGATTGCCCTGGGTGTTGCAGGCAAACGCAAACGCGGTGTCCGCCAACCCGAACGACACCCCGCCGTGGCAGACGCCGAAGCCGTTGCACATCTCGGGGCGAATCGTCATCCGGAGCACCGCCCGGGCCGGGGCGATCTCGAGGATCTCGACGCCAAGCCACCGGCTGTAAGCATCGTCCCGGAGCATCCTGGTCGCCACTCGCTCGGCCCGTTGTTGGGGGTCGATCTCGGTCATGAGTAAAAACTCCCGCCCTCGTGGACCATCCGGCGGAGCAGGGGGCTCGCCCGGTAGCGGTCTTCGCCATACTCCCGGTACAACTGATCGAGTCGTTCCAGGATCTCCGCTGGGCCGATCCCGTCGGCCCAGTGGAGCAGGCCCTTCGGGTAATTGGCACCCTTCGTCATCGCGAGATCGAGATCGTCGCGGGTGGCCACTCGCCAGAACAGGGCGTCGGCCGCGGCGTTGATCAGCACCGCCAAGATCCGGGGGAAAACGGCGACGGCGAGATTGCGGTCCTTGGTCGGCTCGGGATTGACGGCGCCCGCCCGGTAGTCGAAATGCCCGCGGCCGGTCTTTCGGCCGAACAACCCGCCGTCCACCAACCGGCGCTGGCTCAAGAACGGACGGTACCGCGGATCGTATCCGAACGCTTCGAACACCGATTGCGACACCGCGTAGTTGATGTCATTGCCGATCAAGTCCATCAACTCGAACGGCCCCATCTTGAAGCCGCCGGCCTCCCGCATGGCCCAGTCGATCGTGGCCTTGTCGGCGAGCCCTTCTTCGAAAATCCGGAGGGCTTCGCTGTAGAACGGCCGGGCCACCCGGTTGACGATGAAGCCCGGCGTATCGGAGGCGATCACGGTCGTCTTACCCCAGGCGTCGAGCAACGCCCGCGACTCGCTGGTGACCGCGGGGTCGGTGAGTACCCCGGGCACGATCTCGACCAGTGGCAGCACCGGCGCGGGGTTGAAAAAGTGGATCCCGATCACCCGCTCCGGGCGGGTACAGGCGGAGGCAATGGCCGTGACCGACAGCGACGAGGTATTGGTCGCGAGCACGGCGTCAGGTCCGACGACGGCGTCGAGGCCCTTGAAGGTTGCCTGCTTGATCGAAAGGTCTTCGAGGATCGCTTCGATGACCAGATCGGCGCCGGCCAGCGCGGAAAAATCGCCGGTGGCCGGGGTCAGATATGAGATCCGGCCTGCCAGTTGCTCGGCGGCAGCGGCGGTGAGCCGGCCCTTTTCGACTTCACGGGCCATGGTCTTCGCATGGGCCGCGCGGGCCCGGTCCACTGCCCCGGCAAAGGGGTCGGCCAGGATGACCGAATGACCGGCGGCCGCGGCAACCTGGGCGATCCCGCTCCCCATGGTGCCGGCGCCAAGGACGGCGACGCTAGCGGCCATGGAAATTCGGTTTCCGCTTTTCCTTGAAGGCGCCAATGCCCTCGGCGTGATCATGGCTCTTCCCGGCAATCGACTGGAATTCGCCTTCCATGACCAGCTGCTGCTCGAAGCTGTTGGTGGCCGAGGCGTTGATGAGCCGCTTGGTCAGGCCCAGGGCCAGCGTTGGCATGGCGGCCAAGCGGGCGGCCAAAGCCCAGGCTTCCGATTCAAGCGAGGCGAGCGGCACGGCCTTGAGAATCATGCCCCACTCGGCGGCCTGTTTGGCGGGGATCTTGTCACCGAGCATCAGGGCCGCGGTGGCCCGTGCCCGCCCGACGAGGTGCGGGAGGGTCCAGGACCCCCCGGTGTCGGGAACCAACCCGATATTGATGAAGGCCTGGATGAACGACGCCTCCTCGGCGGCCAGCACGAAGTCGCACGCCAGCGCGAGGTTGGCGCCCGCGCCGGCCGCCACGCCGTTCACAGCGGCCACGACCGGAACCTCGAGATGCCGGATGCCCAAGGCCACCCGATTCCAGGTGTCGTCGAGGTGTTTGGCCAAGTCGCCGGAGATATTGGAGCCGGTGATGTCCTGGCCGGCACAAAACCCCCGTCCCGCGCCCGTCATATGGACAGCCCGGATGGTCCGGTCGGCCTTGATCTCGGCCAGCACGGCCAACAGTCGCTCGAACATGGCATCGTTGAAACTGTTCAGGACATCCGGCCGGTTCAGGGTCACCCGGGCCACCCCGTCACGCCGTTCGAATAGGACTGTCGCTTCGCTCATCGCACCCCCGTTCTGAGGCGTGTAAATTAGCACCACTATGCATACTCCGTATATCGTCGACGGCGTCCGAACCCCGATCGGAAGCCTTGGTGGCAGTCTCGCGGGGGTTCGGGCCGATGATCTTGCCGCCTCGGCGATCTCGGCACTCGGCGCTCGGCACTCGGCGCTCGATTTGGGGCTGATTGCTGACGTCATTCTGGGGTGTGCCAACCAGGCGGGGGAGGACAATCGGAATGTGGGGCGGATGGCGGCGCTCTTGGCGGGGCTGCCTCCTTCCGTGGCAGGGGAGACGGTGAATCGACTCTGTGCCTCAGGGCTCGCGGCGGTGGCCCACGCGGCGCGGGCCATCATGACGGGGGATGGCGACCTCTACATCGCGGGCGGGGTCGAGCAGATGACCCGGGCGCCGTTCGTCCTGAGCAAGGCGAAGACGGCGTTTGCGCGGGACATCGAGATGTTCGACACCAGCTTGGGGTGGCGGTTCGTCAATCCCAAGATGAAAGAGCGGTACGGGGTCGATCCGATGGGGCAGACGGCTGAGAACCTGCTCGAGACCCACGCCATCGGCCGGGAAGACCAAGACCGGTTTGCCCACCATTCCCAGATCAAAGCGGCCGATGCCCGAGCGCGGGGGCGGTTTGCGAAGGAAATCGCGCCGGTCACGATCCCGGCTGCCGGCAAGGGTAAAGAGCCGACCCGGTTCGAGCACGATGAGTTCATCCGGGCCGATACCACCATGGAGGGCCTGGCCCGGCTGAAACCGGCGTTTCGGACCGACGGGAAGGGTTCAGTTACCGCCGGGAATGCCTCCGGTCTGAACGATGGGGCCTGTGCGCTGCTGCTGGCTTCGGACGCCGGCCTCAAGGCCTCCGGGTTGACGCCCCGGGCCCGGATTCTCGGCACGGCGGTGGCCGGGGTCGAGCCCCGGATCATGGGCATCGGTCCGGTCCACGCCACCCGGAAACTGCTCGCCCGGCTTGGCATGACCCTCGACCAGATGGATGTGATCGAGATCAACGAGGCCTTTGCCGCTCAAGTCCTGTCCTGCACCGCCGAACTCGGCATTGCCTCGGATGACCCCCGGCTCAATCCCAACGGGGGCGCCATCGCGCTCGGTCACCCGTTAGGCATGTCGGGGGCCCGGCTGGTGCTGACGGCCACTCACGAGTTGGAAGACAAGAAGGCCCGCTACGCCTTGGTGACCCTGTGCATCGGGGTCGGGCAGGGCATGGCCGCGGTCATCGAACGGATCTGACACTATGCGCACTCTGACATCCTATGCCGAAGGACAGTGGGTCGCCGGCGCCGGCAACGCCACCACCCTCGTACACGCCGTTACCGGCGATCCGGTGGCCGAGGTCGGGAACAACGGGCTCGACTTCAAGACGATGCTCGAGTACGGCCGCCGGGTCGGCGGCCCCGCGATGCGGAAACTGACCTTCCACGAGCGGGCCCGGATGCTCAAGGCCATGGCCCAGCATCTGATGGCGCGGAAGGACGATTTTTACGCCCTGTCGGCGGCCACCGGGGCCACGAAGAGTGATTCCTGGGTCGATATCGAAGGCGGGATCGGGACCTTCTTCAGCTACGCCGGCAAGGGCCGCCGGGAGCTGCCCGACGAGACCTTCTACATCGACGGCGATCTCGAGGCGCTGTCCAAGGGCGGGACCTTCGTCGGCCGCCATATTGCGGTACCGCTCGAGGGCGTGGCCGTCCATATCAACGCCTACAACTTCCCGTGCTGGGGCATGCTCGAAAAGCTGGCGCCGACGTTCTTGGCCGGGATGCCCGCCATCGTCAAGCCGGCTTCGGCCACCAGTTTCCTGACCGAACTGATGGTCCGGAGCATGATCGACGCGAAGATCCTGCCTGAGGGCGCGCTCCAATTGATCATCGGCGGGGTCGGCGATCTGTTCGAGCACCTGACCTGCCAGGACGTGGTGACCTTCACCGGGTCGGCGTCCACCGGCCGGAAGCTCAAGGCCCATCCGAAAATCATCGAAGAGTCGATCCGCTTCAACATGGAAGCCGACTCCCTCAACTTCTGCATGCTTGGCCCCGACGCCACGCCCGGCACCGAGGAGTTCGATCTCTTCATCAAGGAGATTGGCCGGGAAATGACGTTGAAGGCGGGCCAGCGGTGCACCGGCGTTCGCCGGATCATGGTGCCGGACAGCGTCGTCGACGAGGTGATTCGGGCGGTGGGCAAGCGGCTGGCCGGGGCCACCCTCGGGGATCCGTCGGTCGACGGCGTCCGGATGGGACCGCTCGCCTCCAAGGCCCAGGTGGCCGAGGTCCGGAAGAACGTCGACGGAATCAAGGCCGCGGCCGAAGTCGTGTACGGCAACTATGACGATTTTTCGGTGACCGGTGCCGATCGGACCCGGGGCGCCTTCTTCCCCGCCATGCTCCTTCACTGCGCCGAGCCGCTCCGGCGGAGCGAAGTCCACGACATCGAGGTCTTTGGACCGGTCAGCACCGTGATGGGCTATCGAACCGTGGCCGATGCCTGTGAGCTGGCCAAACGGGGCAAAGGGAGTCTCTGCGGTTCGCTCTTTTCCGGCGATGACCGAGTGGCCCGCGAGGTCGTGCTCGGCACGGCCGCGTTCCACGGCCGGTTGATGCTGGTCAACCGGCGCTCGGCCAAGGAATCAACCGGCCACGGGTCGCCGATGCCGCAATTGGTGCACGGCGGGCCGGGCCGGGCCGGCGGCGGCGAAGAAATGGGCGGGATGCGGAGTGTGATGCACTATCTCCAGCGGACCGCGCTGCAGGGTCATCCGGAAACGTTGACCCACGTCATGAAGGTGTGGATGAAGGGCGCCGACACCCCGACCGATGTCGCCCACCCCTTCTCGAAGTACTTCGACGATATCCAAGTGGGTGACACGTTGTTCACCCATCGTCGGACCGTCACCGAAGCCGATGTCGTCAATTTTGCCGGCATCTCGGGCGACTACTTCTATGCCCACACCGACGAAATGGCCGCGAAGGACTCCCTGTTCGGGCGCCGGGTAGCGCATGGCTATTTCGTGCTCTCGGCCGCGGCTGGGTTGTTCGTGTATCCGCCGAAGGGGCCGGTGCTGGCCAACTACGGGCTCGAGCGGCTCCGCTTCACCAAGCCCGTCTACCCCGGCGATACCAT
>SHZU01000017.1 GCA_009692115.1 Gemmatimonadota bacterium
GCCGGGGTGGAGATGGTGATGCCGGGGGACAACATCCAGATGAAGATTGATTTGATCACGCCGATCGCGATGGATGAGGGGTTGCGGTTCGCGATTCGTGAGGGCGGCCGGACGGTGGGCGCCGGCGTCGTTACCAAGATTCTGAAGTAGGGCATTCTATATGGCCAGAGAGAACATCATCCTCGAGTGCACTGAGTGCAAAGAGCGGAATTACTTCACCGACAAGAACCGGCGCACGCATCCGGAGCGCGTCGAGCGTCGGAAGTTCTGCTCGCGGTGCAATCAGCATCGGGCGCATAAGGAATCGAAGTAGTCATGGACCAGGTCCAAGCTGTCGAGCCGTCCCGCGGGAAGGTGGCCGGGTATGTCGTCGCGATCCGCGATTTTGTCGTGGATGTCCGCGCCGAGATGCACAAGGTCAGCTGGCCCACCAAGCCGGAGTTGATCGACGCGACGAAGCGGGTCGTCATCATGACGGTGGCCATCGGCACCGTCATCGGGCTGCTCGATGTCGTCCTGAAGAAGATCCTGGTTGACGGCGTTGCCGCGTTGATTCGGTAGCGATATGGACTACCGCTGGTACGCGGTCCAGGTCACCGCTGGACACGAGAACAAGGTCAAAGGCCTGCTCCTTCGCCGGATCGGCGAAGATCCCCGGGTTGCGGACCAAAAATTGGTGCGCCAGGCCTTGGTGCCGATCCAGGAAGCGATCGAGATCAAGAACGGCAAGAAGGTCCTGGTCGAGCGCAAGCTCTATCCAGGGTATGTGTTGGTCGAAACGACCATGAGCCAGGAAGCCCAGCACGTGGTGAACAGCGTGCAGGGGGTGATCAAGTTCGTCGGAACCGGCAAGATGCCGCAGTCGCTCCGGCAGGACGAAGTCAACCGGCTTCTGGGGATCGTCGAAGAGGTCAATGGCGCCAGCCCGAAGGAGGACATCCCGTTCATGATCGGCCAAGCGGTCGAGATCACGGACGGACCGTTCTCCGACTTCAGCGGCACCGTCGAGGAGATCTTGGCCGACAAGGGCAAGGTCAAAGTGTCGGTCTCGCTGTTCGGCCGGCCCACCGCCGTGGAACTGGACTACCTCCAGCTCCGAGGGCATTAGTTAGCTCGGCACTCGGCCGAGCGCCGAGCTCCCAGGGCCGAGTGCCGAGAACCGCGACCGCACGGATAATTGCGGCAGAAACCGTTGGTTGGCGGGCCATCCGCCACCGACATTCGAATTGAGGGAGGAATGGCAAAAAAGGTAGTTGCGATGGTCAAACTCCAGTGTCCCGCTGGAGCGGCCAACCCGGCACCCCCCGTGGGTACCGCGTTGGGTCCGCAAGGCGTGAACATTATGGAGTTTTGCAAGCAGTTCAACGCCCGAACCCAGTCCCAGAGCGGAATGATTATTCCGGTCGTCGTGACCGTGTTCGCGGACCGCACGTTCACGTTCATCACCAAAACGCCGCCCGCCTCGAACCTCCTCATGAAAGAGGCCGGGATCGAAAAGGGCAGCGCGCAGTCGAACCGGAACAAGGTCGGCAAGGTGACCCGAGCGCAGCTCAAGAAGATCGCCGAGCTCAAGATGAATGACCTGAACGCCACCGAAATGGAGTCAGCGATGCGGATGATCGCCGGCACCGCCCGGTCGATGGGTCTGGAGGTGGCGGACTGATGACCGCGATCGGTAAGAAATTCACCGCCGCCCTCGGCAAGGTTGATCGGACGAAGGAATATCCGATTCCCGACGCGGTCAAAGTGGTCAAGGCCGTCTCGTTCGCGAAGTTCAACGAGACCGTCGATGTGGCCGTGCGGCTCGGCGTCGATCCGCGGCATGCCGACCAGGTGGTACGTGGTACGGTCGTCCTTCCCCATGGCACGGGCAAGACGGTCCGGGTGCTGGTGATTACCCAGGGCGACCGGGTCAAGGATGCCGAGGCCGCCGGAGCCGATTTTGTCGGCATCGAGTACGTCCAGAAGCTCAAAGAGGGGTGGCTTGATTGCGACGTCATCGTCGCGACCCCCGACGTCATGGGTCAGCTCGGAACCCTCGGCAAAGTCCTCGGTCCCCGGGGATTGATGCCGAATCCGAAGGCCGGAACGGTCACGATGGATGTGGCCCGCGCGGTCCGGGAGATCAAGGCGGGTAAGATCGAATTCCGGGTCGACAAGACCGGTAACGTGCACGCCCCGATCGGCAAGGTTTCCTTCACGGAAATCCAGCTGACTGAGAACCTCCAGGCGTTCATGGAGACCATTCTCAAGGCCAAGCCATCGGCGGCCAAGGGCGTCTACCTCCGCTCGGCGACGGTGTCGAGCACCATGGGGCCGGGCGTCCGGCTGGATACGGCGGTGTACCGATGAGTAAGGCGGAACGACAATCCACGGTCGAGACCCTCACCGCCGCGGTGAAGGGCTCTCCCAATATTTATGTGACGGACTTCGCGGGCTTGAATGTCGCGAAGCTGACCGAGCTTCGTCGCCGGCTTCGGCAGGCGGGGGCTCGGTACGTCGTCGTCAAGAATACGCTGGCGCAGCGGGCGTTGGCGGCCAACCAAGTGGGCCTTCTCGACGACCATCTGGCCGGCCCGACTGGGCTGGTGTTGGCCGGTACCGATCCGCTCGCCGCGGCCAAAGTGCTGGGCCAGTTCGCGAAGGAGCATCAAAAGCCTTCGGTTCGGGTCGGCCTGGTCGACGGCAAGGCGGTCGATCCGGCGTATGTGAAGCGGTTGGGCGAACTGCCGACGCGCGATGAGTTGCTCGGTCAGTTGGCTGGGTGTCTGAACGGTGTCCTCTATCAGGTCGTTGGCGCCCTCGAGGCGCTCAAAGATAAACGTCAAGCTGAAGTAGCTTCTTAAGAGAAGCGGGAGAATCATATCATGTCGACGATGACGAACGAGCAGATCCTCGAGGCGATTGGCAGCAAGACCGTAGTCGAATTGGCTGAGCTGATCGACGCCTTCAAGTCCAAGTTCAATGTGACCGTCATGGCGGCCGCGGCGGGTGGCGCGGCTGGCGGCGCGGCGGCTCCGGTGGTTGAGGAACAGACCGAGTTCTCGGTCATCCTCAAGGAGGGCGGCGCCAAGAAGATCCAGGTCATCAAGGCCATTCGCGAAATCGTGTCCGGCTTGGGTCTCAAGGAAGCCAAGGATATCGTGGACGGCGCGCCGAAGACGATCAAGGAAGGTATCTCCAAGGCAGAAGCCGAAGAGATCAAGAAGAAGCTGGAAGAGCAGGGCGCTACCGTCGAACTGAAGTAAGGGCTGGCAACCATCCACCCGTCATCGGACGGGTGGGTCGGCGGCCCCCCCTTACTTCAGTGAGACGACATGGCACGCTCGGTCGTAGGTCGAATTGGAATTTTCCGCTCGCCACGGGGCCCGATTTTTATCGAATCGGGCTCCCGCGGCAGCTTGTCTTTTTTTGGCACTTGGCACTCGGCACTTGGCACTCGGCGTTCCGCCGATTGTTCCAGTGTCGAGTGCCGAGTGCCGAGTCCCGAGGTAATCGATGACTGAATTCCGGCCAGTGATTTCGTTCTCCAAGCGCGACGGTGCAATGGACATGCCCCACCTTCTGGACATCCAGACGCGGGCCTTTTCGTCCTTGCTCAATCCCGACGACGTCGACGGCGACCGCCAGGATGTCTCGCTGGAACGGGTCTTCAAGGACCTGTTTCCGATCAGTGACGTGAACGGCAAGTACGAACTCGACTTCAAGAGCTATTCCCTCGGTGAGCCCAAGTACACGGTCGAGGAGTGCATTGAGCGCGACATGACGTATGCCGCTCCGCTCAAGGCCAAGTTGGCCTTGAACGTGTTCGAGGATGTCGACGGCCAGCGTCGGCTGAAGAATCAGATCGAGCGCGAAGTCTATCTCGGTGAACTGCCGATCATGACCCCGTTGGGCACCTTCGTCATCAACGGCGCCGAGCGGGTGGTGGTGAGCCAACTCCACCGGTCGCCGGGCGTGGTCTTTGAAGAAGAGACCCATCCGAACGGACAGTTGCTCTATTCCGCGCGGATCATTCCGTTCCGGGGTTCGTGGGTCGAGTTCACGATCGACATTCACGACGTGATTTACGTCCACATCGACAAAAAGAAGAAGTTCCCGGCCACCGCCCTGTTGCGGGCGTTCGGGTACGGCAAGAATTCCGACATTCTCAAGTTGTTCTTCGCGACCAAGTCGATCAACATCGCCGGCAAGCTCGAAGCCCGGCAGGAGCGCCGCGAAGTCCTGGGCGCGTTGTTGGCGGCTGACGTCCCGAATCCCGAAAAAAAGGCCGGCGATCCGCTCGGTCATCTGGGCGACGAACTCACGCCCGAGCGCCTCAATGCGATGCGGCACGTCGGGGTCAAACAGGTCGTAGTGTTTGCCGGCTACACGCCACTCGACCTTCGCGAAGACGAACAGCCGACCACCACCCGCGACCGCGCACCCCACCTCCTGGCCTTCGACGTCGCCGATCCATCGACCGGCGAAGTGGTGGCCGAAGGCGGGGATGAGGTCGACGAGAAGCTCCGGAAGAAGCTGCTTGCCGCCGGCGTCGTGAAGGTCGAAGTCCTCCTTCCCCCCGGGCGGGCGGAGTCGCCCCTGGTCAAGAACACCCTGGCCAAGGACCCCACGAAAGACGAAACCGAGGCCCTGCAGCAGATCTACTCACTGCTCCGGCCCGGCGACGCCCCCAACCTGGAGACGGCGCGGGCTCAGTTACAGCGTCTATTCTTCAATCCGAAGCGGTATGACTTGGGCCGGGTTGGCCGGTACAAGATCAATCACCGGCTCGGGCTCAAGACCGATCCAAACCACACCGTCCTCACCGAAGAGGACTTCGTGGCCATCATCCGATACCTGATCGACCTTCACGACGGGCGCGGGCACACCGACGATATTGACCACTTGGGCAACCGGCGGATCCGGTCGGTCGGCGAGCTGATCGCCAATCAATTCTCCGTCGGCCTCTCCCGGATGGCGCGGTTGGTCAAGGAGCGGATGAGCATCAATTCCGATCCTGAGAAGATTTCGCTCGACGATCTGGTCAATGCGCGGACCGTCAGTGCCGTGATCCAGGCGTTCTTCGGGTCCTCGCAGTTGTCCCAGTTCATGGACCAGACCAATCCGCTGGCCGAGCTCACGAACAAGCGCCGCCTGTCGGCCTTGGGACCCGGCGGCCTGACCCGCGAACGGGCCGGCTTCGAAGTCCGGGACGTGCACTACTCGCAGTACGGCCGGATGTGCCCGATCGAAACGCCGGAAGGCCCGAACATCGGCCTGATCACGAGCCTGGCCACGTTTGCCAGGATCAACGACCTCGGGTTCATCGAGACGCCGTATCGGGTGGTCAAGGCCGGCCGGGTCACCGCCGAAATGCGATGGCTCTCGGCCAGCGAAGAAGAAGGCTACGCGGTGGCGCCGGCCAACACCATGGTCGACAAGAACGGGAAGTTCGTCGAGAGCATGGTCCTCTGCCGGCGGGGCGACGACTATCCATTGCTCGCCCCGACCCGGATCGACTACATGGACGTGAGCCCCGAGCAGCTGGTGTCGATCGCGGCGGCGCTGATTCCGTTCCTCGAGCACGACGACGCGAACCGGGCGCTGATGGGCTCGAACATGCAGCGCCAGGCGGTGCCGCTGTTGTTCCCGGACGCCCCGACCGTCGGGACCGGGCTCGAAGCCAAGGTGGCGAGCGATTCAGGCGCCGTCATTTCGGCCCGGCGGGCCGGGGTGATTACCAAAGTGACGGCTGACGAGATCATCGTCGACTGCGGCACGGCGGGGGCAACCGACGTTCCCTTGGCCCGTTTGGCCCAAGTGGACCGGTATCGGGTCAAGAAGTTCTGGCGGACCAACCAAGACACCGCGATCAATCAGCGGCCCTTGGTCCAAGTTGGCGATAAGGTGCTGGCCGGGCAGGTCATCGCCGACGGACCGGCCACCGACGCCGGCGACTTGGCCTTGGGCGGGAACGTCACGGTGGCGTTCATGCCCTGGTACGGCCACAACTTCGAAGACGCGATCGTGCTGTCCGAGCGCCTGGTCAAGGATGACGTCTACTCGTCGATCCACATCCAGGAACTCGAGCTCCACGTCCGGGATACCAAGCGGGGCCAAGAAGAGATCACGCGCGAAATTCCAAACGTGTCCGACGAAGCCTTGGTTGATTTGGACGAACGGGGCATCATCCGGATCGGCGCCCATGTGAAGCCGGGCGACATTCTGGTCGGCAAGATCACGCCGAAGGGCGAGACCGAACTGTCGCCGGAAGAGAAGCTCCTGACGGCGATCTTCGGTGAGAAGGCCAAGGACGTCAAGGACAGTTCGCTCAAGGTGCCCCCGGGTATGAAGGGTACCGTCATCGACGTCAAGATCTTCAGCCGGGTCGAGGATCAGGTCGTCGAGAAGGATCGCGGCGAACGGATCGGCGAAGTCCGCCGGATCGAACATGAGGAGAAGACCCGGATCAACGAGGTGATGGTCGCCGAGGTCAAAGAGTTGATGACCGGCCAAGAGGTGGCCCTGCTGCTCAAGGCCGGTACGGTGGAGGAGCTCGTCGCCGCCGGGACCAAGCTGACCGCGGAGAAGCTGGCCTTGGTCGACCTTCGCGAAGTCGACCTCAAGACCCTTCGGTTGGCCAACAAGGCGGCCAACGAGCGAGCCCGGCTGACGATCGACACCGCGACCCGCGAGCGGGCCAAGGTCGAGGAGAAGGCCGAAGACCAGATCGACAAGATTCTCCAGCCGGACGAACTGCCCCCGGGCGTCATCCAGTTGGTCAAGGTGTATCTCGGCGAGAAGCGGAAAATCTCCGTTGGCGACAAGATGGCCGGTCGTCACGGCAACAAGGGTATCGTGGCCCGGATTGTTCCAGAGGAGGACATGCCGTTCCTCCCGGACGGAATCCCGGTCGACATCGTGCTCAATCCCCTCGGCGTACCGAGCCGGATGAACGTCGGTCAGATCCTGGAGACCCACCTCGGGTGGTGCGCCAGCATCCTGGGCTTCAAGGCCAAGACTCCGGTCTTCCGGGGCGCCGATGAGGGCGAGATCGGCCTCCTGTTACGGGTTGCCGGGCTCAAGCGCGCGGGCCAGGCGCTGATGCTTCGGAGCCGGGCCCCGGAGCCGACGGCGGAGGCGGTCCGGACCCTGACCAGCGATATCCACCGGCTCGGTTTGTCGAAGAAGAGCGTGGCCGGTGCGGTCATCTCGGATTTGGCGAACCCGGCGTGTTCGGCGTCGACGAAGAAGCTATCGGACGATATCCGGCATTTCGTGGAGTTGGCGGCGGCCGAGTTGGCGGAGCGGGAGGCCACCCAGCGCCAGCAGGAGATCGCATTCCACAAGAGCCAGGTGGCCAAGTCCGAGGGCGCCCGCAAAAAGGAATTCGAGGCCGCCCTCAAGGTCCTCGAGGCCTCGGGCACGGGGGCGCAGTTGCTCGAGGCGTCGGCGCCGGAACTCGCCGCGATGCTGTCGGGTAAAGCAACCGCCGACCAACTCGGGGTCGCGGCCGACGCGTTGATCAGGCAGGCCGGGCTCACCCCCGCCGGCAAGGTCCGGCTCCGCGACGGGCGGACGGGCCAATCGTTCGCGAGCGACGTGACGGTGGGCACGATTTACATGCTCAAGCTGTCCCACTTGGTCGACGACAAGATCCACGCCCGCTCGATCGGACCATACTCATTAGTTACCCAGCAGCCGTTGGCCGGTAAGGCGCAGTTCGGTGGCCAGCGATTCGGCGAAATGGAAGTCTGGGCCCTCGAAGCCTACGGCGCCTCGCATCTTCTTCAAGAGATGCTCACGGTCAAGTCGGACGACGTGAACGGACGCAGCAAGGTCTACGAGGCCATCGTGAAGGGTCAGAATCTGCCCGAACCGGGTATTCCGGAATCCTTCAACGTGTTGGTGAAGGAACTTCAGGCGCTGGGGCTCAAGGTCACCTTGGGTGCTACCGCAGAAGGCGAGGAGTAAGAAACCATGATTGATTTTCGAAGCGGGCGCGAGCCCAAGAGCTCCAGCTTTGACTATATCGCGATCCGGATCGCCTCCCCCGAGGAGATCCGCGGTCCCCGGGACCCGAAAGAACGGGAGCGGCTCGAACTGCAGGGCCTCCGGTCGTGGTGGTCGTGGGGCGAAGTCACCAAGCCCGAGACCATCAACTACCGGTCGTTCAAGCCGGAACGGGACGGCCTGTTCTGTGAGCGGATCTTCGGCCCGGTCAAGGACTGGGAGTGCCACTGCGGCAAATACAAGCGGATTCGCTATCGCGGAGTGATCTGCGACCGCTGCGGTGTCGAGGTGACCCTTTCCAAAGTCCGCCGCGAGCGGATGGGGCACATTGAGTTGGCCGTGCCGGTGGCGCACATTTGGTTCTTCAAGACGCTGCCGAGCCCGATGGGCAACTTGCTCAACGTGACCCTGCGAGAGCTCGAGCGGATCATCTACTACTCGGCCTACGTGGTCATCGAGTCCGGCAAGCAGGACGTCGAAGTCGGCCAGTTGCTGGACGAAGACGAGTATCTGAACCTCCGGATGCAGGCCCGGGAAGCCAACGATACCGGCTTCCGGGCCGAAATCGGTGCTCCGGCGGTGCGGGCCATGCTGGAGACCATCGACGTCAAGCGCCTGGCGGAGGAGCTTCGCGCCTCGGTTTCGACCGAGACGAGCCAGCATCGCAAGAAGCAGATGCTGAAGCGGCTCAAGATCGTCGACGCCTTCTTGTATTCGGGCGAAAACCAGGACTCGGGCGGCAATAACCCGACCTGGATGATCATGGACGTGATCCCGGTACTCCCGCCGGATCTGCGTCCCCTGGTCCCGCTCGATGGCGGTCGGTTCGCCACCTCGGACCTGAACGACCTCTACCGCCGGGTCATCAACCGGAACAACCGGCTGATGAAGCTCATTCAGCATCGTGCGCCCGAGGTCATCCTCCGGAACGAAAAGCGGATGTTGCAAGAGGCCGTCGACGCTTTGTTCGACAACGGCCGGCGTTCTAAGGCCATTCGCGGCCGCGGCAAGCGCCCGTTGAAGTCGTTGTCCGACATGCTGAAGGGTAAGCAGGGCCGGTTCCGGCAGAACTTGCTCGGCAAGCGGGTCGACTACTCCGGCCGGTCGGTCATTGTCGTCGGGCCGGAACTTCGGCTTCACCAGTGCGGTCTGCCCAAGGCCATGGCCGTTGAGCTCTTCAAGCCGTTCATCATCAACAAACTGGTCGAAAAAGGCATTGCCGAGACGGTCAAACGGGCCAAGAAGATCGTCGAGAAGGAGGGCCCTGAGGTCTACGAGATTCTGGAAGAGATCATTCAAGATCATCCAGTGCTCTTGAACCGCGCCCCGACGCTCCACCGACTCGGGATCCAGGCGTTCGAGCCCAAGCTGGTCGAGGGCAAGGCCATCCGGATTCACCCGTTGGTCTGCGCCGCGTTCAACGCCGACTTCGACGGCGACCAGATGGCGGTCCACGTGCCGCTGTCGTTCGAGTCGCAGCTCGAAGCGCGGGTGCTGATGATTTCGTCGAACAACATCCTTAAGCCGTCCGATGGTCGGCCGGTGGCCGAGCCGTCGCAAGACATGGTGCTGGGTTCCTATTGGCTCACCAAGTTCCCTCCGGGGTTCGAAGAGGAGCATCGGAAGGGAGCCGGGAAGCTCGAGGAAACCAAGGCCCGGCTGTGGAAAGGCGCCAAGTACTTCGGCTCGATCGCCGAGTTGGAAATGGCTTTGCTGTCCGGGGCCATCGACTACCATAGCCCGATCCACTTCTGGTTCGTGCCTCCGCGCGAGGCGGCCGACCACGAACCGCGGTGGATTCGCACCACGGTTGGCCGGGTGCTATTCAATAACATCCTGCCCCGGCAGACCGTGGCGGAACTCGGGTTCCGCGACGACGTGATGAAGAAGAAGACGCTCTCGGAATTGGTGCTGCAGAGCTACCGCCGGGCCGGTCTCAAGGAGACGGTCGAGTTCCTCGACCGCCTCAAGCGTTTCGGGTTCGATTTCGCCACGATCGGCGGCGTATCGATCGGTATCGAGGATCTCGAGGTCCCGGCTGAAAAGGTCAGCCTGCTCGATGAAGCGCAGAAGCGGGTGGAGCGGTTCCAGAAGGCGTACAACACGGGTCAAATCACCTTCGGCGAGCGGTACAATAAGGTGATCGACGCCTGGACCCACGCGAACAACGACGTGGCCGAGGCGATGATCTCGCATATGCGGAAGAGCCGGGGCGGCTTCAACCCGGTATACATGATGTTCGATTCCGGCTCGCGCGGTAGCCGCGACCAGATCCGGCAGTTGGCCGGGATGCGCGGGCTGATGGCCAAGCCGCAAAAGAAGCTGACCGGCGGCATCGGCGAAATCATCGAGAGCCCGATCAAATCGAACTTCCGCGAGGGCCTCTCGGTGCTCGAATACTTCATCTCGACCCACGGAGCCCGGAAGGGTCTCGCGGACACCGCGTTGAAGACGGCCGACGCTGGATACTTGACTCGGCGGTTGGTCGACGTGGCCCAGGATGTCACGATCACCGAGGAGGATTGCGGCACGATCCTCGGCCTCGACATGGCGGCCCTCAAGGAGGGCGAGGACGTCATTGAGTCACTCGCCGAGCGGATCATCGGCAGTGTAGCCGCCGAAGATGTCATGGATCCGCACCAGCTCGACGAGCATGGCGACCATCGGGTGTTGGTGGCGTCGGGACAATTGGTTTCTGAGGAGACCGCAGCGGCCATCGAGGACGCCGGGATCGATAAGGTAAAGATCCGGTCCGTCCTGACCTGTGAATCCAAGCGTGGTGTCTGCCGGATGTGTTATGGCCGGAACCTGGCCACCATGGCCATGGTCGACATGGGCGAGGCCGTTGGCATCTTGGCCGCCCAGTCCATCGGCGAGCCGGGTACCCAGTTGACGCTCCGGACGTTCCACATCGGCGGTACCTCGGCCCGGATCGCCGAAGAAGCCGAGCGGCGGGCGCGGTCGGACGGTATCGTCAAGTACACCAAGGGGCTCGAGTGGGCCGACTTGGGTGTCGAGTACGAAGACGGAAGTAAGGCCAAGCTTCGGGTCACGCTCACCCGTGAGGACGAGTCGGCTGAGGAAGAGAGCAAGGAAGGGATCTACATCGTCGATCCGAAGAATCCGACGCATGTGTTGTCCCGGTATCCGGTGCCGCAGGGCGCCATGATTCAGGTTCCGGAAGGCACCGTCGTTACCAAGGGCGACAACGAGCGGCGGGCCACGATCCTCTACACCTGGGATCCGTACAACGATCCGAGCATCGTCAAGCAGGACGGGACGTTGCGGTGGAAGGACCTGGTCCCTGGCGTCACCCTTCGTGAGGAGCTCGACGAAGGTACCGGGCTCCGGTCGCTGGTGGTGACCGCCGATCCGGACCGGGAGCTCCATCCCTCGGTGCTGGTCTACGTGGCCAACCGGAAGGACCCGCAGGAATACACGCTGGCCGAGGGCTCGCGCATCATCCTCGGCTCGCCCACGGACCAGGTCACTCGGGCCATGCATCTGCCCGACGAGGCCAACCCGTGGTCGAGCAAGTTCCACGTCGAAGAGCGGCCGATCAACGATGCCTGGCCCTCGAAGACGAAGAAGGAAGCCAAGGACCGCACGGTATTCCTGTCCGCTCCAGTGGCGGTGGCCAAGGGCGTCACGGTCACCAAGATCCCGCGGCAGGCCTACAAGACGCGCGACATCACCGGCGGCTTGCCGCGGGTGGCGGAACTGTTCGAGGCTCGACGGCCGAAGGATCCGGCGACGATGTCGGAAATCGACGGCATGGTCAAGTTCGGCGAGATCAAGCGGGGCAAGCGCGAGATCTTCGTGTATCCGATGACCAAGGACGGGGTCATTGACGAGAAGGAGCCGGCGCAGGTGTATGAAGTGCCTGCCGGCAAGCACCTTCGGGTCCACGAGGGCGACCGCGTTCGGGCCGGCGACCGTTTGACCGAAGGCCCGGTCAACCCTCACGAGATCCTGCTCATCAAGGGACCGCGCGCGGTGCAGGAGTACCTGCTGAACGAGATTCAAGAAGTGTATCGGTTGCAGGGCGTGCGGATCGCGGACAAGCACTGCGGTGTCATTGTCAAGCAGATGCTCCAGAAGGTGCGGGTCACCGATCCGGGCGACACCAGCTTCTTGGAGGCCGAGGCGGTCGACAAGTTGAGTTTCCGAGAGGAAAACGAGCGGACGGTCCGGCGGAAGCTGGCGCCGGCCACCGCCGAGCCGTTGCTGCTCGGGATCACCAAGGCGAGTTTGACGACCCAGTCGTTCATCTCGGCGGCGAGCTTCCAGGAAACCACCCGGGTGCTCACCGACGCGGCGATTCGGGGGGCCAAGGACGATCTCCGCGGGCTGAAGGAAAACATCATCATCGGTCACTTGATCCCTGCGGGCACCGGTCATTACCGGTACGTCGATCTGGACGTCCAGGCGCCCCCCGGATTCGAGCCGCCGTCGCCGGAGCCGGAAGTGGTACCAGCCGCGGTGATCGTGGAAGAGGTCGAGGTTCTGTAGAAGAGATCAGCGCCTGGGTGACGAGCCCAGGCGCTTTTCGCGAGGAGGGGTCCGGTCAGCGTTGGGCATCCGGATACGAAGCGGCCCGGGCACTCCAAGGAGTACCCGGGCCGCGTTGTTGTCGGGCGGAAGTTCTAGCGGTCTTTCGAGCGCCGAGTTCGCCGCCGGGCTGCCTGCGCCTTCAAGGCGCGGGCAACGCTCGGTTTGAGGTAGTGGCGCTTCTGCTTGAGTTCCTTGAGGATCCCAGCCTTCTGGACCTTACGCTTGAAGGTCTTGATGGCCCACTCAATCCCGTCGGTCTCGCTCAATTTCACTTCAATCATGGTGCTCCGCCTTCCTCATCGATGAATGAAACGGCCAGTTCTCCGTCTCGGGACGAACTGGCCGTCGCCGTACCGTGATGTTGGTTTGGAACCTTAGGCGCTGAGGCGAACCACGTTCTCCGCCGCCGGGCCCTTGGCGCCCTGGACGACGTCGAACTCAACCCGTTCGCCCTCAGCGAGGGTCCGGAAACCCTGTGCCTTGATGGCCGAGTGATGGACGAAGCAATCCTTCTGTCCGTTTTCGGGGGTGATGAAGCCAAAGCCCTTGGTCTCGTTGAACCACTTCACCGTGCCGGTCGTACGCATTGTCCTACTCCTAAAATGATGTCGTAATCGGAGCCGGACCATGCCGTACTTGACCGACTACAAACGTTTCGTGATCGAAAACCCTCACGACGGGCTGTTCCCGAGGGCCGGACGTTTTCCGGCAATCGGGCAATAAAAAGAGGGCCAGCGTCGCCAGCCCTCGTTGCCTCGGAACCTTACCCCCCAAATGGTGGGCGTGATCGCTCGCGCACCATGATAACATCAGCCTGGTTTTGCCGCAATACCTGGCTCTGACGGGCGAGTCGGCGCTCCCTTGCCGGGGCCGGCACCTACTTGTCTCGAACAGGTAGCGACGCGAAATTCAAGGTCGTTTCCACCACTCAAGCCCAAGGCCCTCCTGTGCGATTGCTCCCGCGAGACGAGCGATTTTTTGATTTGTTCACGTCGGTGGCCACCCTCAATGTCGAGGCGGCCAAGCACCTCCATGAGTTGTTCAAAGCGGAGCCTGACAGCCGCGCGTACCTCGCGGAGTCGATCAAGCGGCTCGAGCATGAAGCGGATGTCTTGACCCATGACGTCATTACCCGGCTCGACCGGAGCTTCATTACGCCACTCGACCGCGAAGACATCCATATGCTGGCATCCCGCTTGGATGACGTTTTGGATCGAATCGACGGGACGGCGCGCCGGGCCCAGATCTTCCGGCCCGGCCATACTCCCCAGGGGATCGTCCTGATCACCGACGTGATCGTCCGCTCGACGGTTCAACTCAACGAAGCAGTTCGGGTGCTCAACAGCCAGAAGACGCCGGTCATCATCGCGGCCTGCACCCAGGTCAAGAAGCTCGAGGAAGAGGGCGACTTCATCTATCACGAATGGCTTGGCCGGCTGTTCGACGAGGAGAAGGACCCGATCACTCTCATCAAGTGGAAAGAAATTTACGACACGTTGGAGAAGACGCTCGACCAAGCGGAGGACGTCGCGAACGTTCTCGAGTCGATTGCCATCAAGCACAGCTGATCGCCATGACACCAGAGGTAGTTTTCATCGTCTTGGTCGTCGCGATTGCGCTCGCGTTCGATTTCATCAATGGGTTTCACGACAGCGCCAACTCGATCGCGACGGTGGTTGGAACCCGGGTGCTGACGCCGGGTGTGGCCGTGGCCTGGGCGGCATTCTTCAACTTCGTCGCTGCCTTTACCGTGGGGACGGCGGTGGCGAAGACGGTCAGCAAAGGCTTGATCGATCCGGCGGTCGTCGATCCCCAGGTGATTCTCGGGGCGTTGATCGGCGCCATCGTCTGGAATTTGGTGACTTGGTGGCTCGGCTTGCCCTCGTCCTCTTCCCATGCGCTGCTCGGCGGTTTCGGCGGCGCCGCTGTGGCGAAAGCGGGCATCGGGGCCTTGATCGGGTCTGGCTGGGTGAAGCCCCTCGTGTTCATTGTCTTGTCACCGCTGATTGGGGCGGGCGCCGGACTGGCGCTGACGATGATCATCGGATGGAGCGTGTATCGGTTGCCGGCCGCCAAGCTGGATCGGGTGTTCCGAAGGATTCAACTCCTCTCGGCGGCGGCCTTCTCGATCAGCCACGGCGCCAATGACGCTCAGAAGACGATGGGGATCATCGTCGGTCTGCTGGTGTCGGTCCACCCAGTTTTCAAGGATGCCACGGGGTGGCAGTCCATTCTGTACGTGCCATCGGCCGATACCATTCCGCTCTGGATCGAGATGAGCGCCTACAGTGCCATTGCCCTTGGCACGGCGCTCGGCGGGTGGCGGATCGTCAGGACGATGGGGACCCGAATCACCAAGCTGCGCCCGTTTGGGGGGTTCTGCGCGGAATCCGGTGGAGCGATCGCGATCTTCCTGGCGTCGGCCCTCGGGATTCCGGTCAGCACGACGCACACGATTACTGGGGCGATCGTCGGGGTGGGCACGGCCCAACGACTGTCGGCCGTTCGGTGGGGTGTGGCCGGGCGGATTGTCTGGGCATGGCTCCTGACGATTCCACTGTCGGCGTCCATCGCGGCCATCGCCTACATCATCGTCCGATAGCGGCGGCCATTTCTCCGGCGCTCGACCACCGATCCTCAGGGGTCTTGGCGAGGGCCCGGGTAATGGCCCGGGCCAAGCCCGCCGGCACGGTCGGCACCAGTTCGCGGATGTCGGGGATCGGTGCCGTCCGATGCAGCTCCAATACTGCAAGTTCGTTGGGACGCTGGTAGGGGGTTCTCCCGGTCAAGCACTCGCACAGCACGCAGCCAACCGAGTACAGATCCGACCTTGGATCGACGAGGGTTGCCCCCATAATCTGTTCGGGACTCATGTAGCGAGACGTCCCGACCGCCATCCCGCTCTTGGTCAGTCGGTCGGTGCCAGCCAGTTCGATGGCCCGCGAAATCCCGAAATCGATGAGGACGGTGCCGGCGCCTGAGATCAGGATGTTGTCCGGCTTGACGTCCCGGTGCACCACGTGCCGCTCGTGGGCCAGGGCATCGAGAAGGTCGAGGCCGAACCGGGTCGTGTCCTCAACCGAGATCTTGCCCCGCTGCTGGAGCACCTGGTACAGGGAAGGGCCGTCCACGAACGGCATGGCGTAATACACCAGCCACTCCGAGGTGCCCGAGTCGATCAGCCGCCCGATCTCGACGTCGACTTCGTAGCGCCTGGCCAGCGCAGCCCGCACGATCGGAAGAAGTTCTCGCGCGATGCCAGGAGTATACCTCGGGCCCCGCCGCTTGGTTAGCACCCCTTGCGCCGCGTGATCCTCCGAGAAATCCTTCTCCCGTCCCCGACCGCCGAGTGCCGAGTGCCGAGCGCCGAGTCCCGAAACGAGAACCCGCCGCTCAGCGGCCTGCGGATCGTCGAGTTTGCCGGGATCGGCCCGGCGCCGCTGGCCGGCATGCTCCTGGCTGACCTGGGCGCGGACGTCGTGGTCGTTGAGCGGCCGAATGCCGGCGGGATCGGGTCGATGATTCCCCGACGGCACCTCATTACCAACCGCGGAAAACGCCTAACGATTGCCGACCTCAAGTCCGCCGCCGGCTGGGATGCTGTGTTCGGACTGGTTGACCGCGCCGACGGCCTCATCGAGGGGTTCCGCCCCGGCACCATGGAACGGTTGGGCCTCGGTCCCGATCAGGTCCTGGCCAGGAACCCGCGCCTGGTATTCGGCCGGCTTACCGGCTGGGGCCAACGTGGCCCGCTCGCGGCCACGGCGGGCCACGACATCAACTACATCGCGTTGACTGGAGGACTGGACGCCATCGGCCGGGCCGGGGGGCCACCGCTCCCACCGGTCAACTTCCTGGGCGACTATGCGGGTGGGACGATGTTCGCGGTAACCGGCGTACTCGCGGCGCTCCTCGAGGCCCGCCGGTCCGGGAAAGGGCAGGTCGTCGACGCGGCGATGATCGACGGAGTCGGGGCCCTCCTCGCGCCCATGATGGGCATGCTTTCGGCCGGAGCGTGGACCCCGGTGCGGGGCCAGAATCTCTTCGATACCGGGGCGCCGTTCTACGACGTGTACCCCGCCGCCGACGGCAGGTTCGTCGCGGTGGGTGCCCTCGAGGACGAGTTCTTTGCGGCCTTGGTCGAAGGGCTAGGGCTTCCGGCCGGCGTGCTCGTGACGCGGTGGGATCGAGCGACGTGGCCTGAACTCCGTCGGCAGATTGCGGCGGCGATTGGTCAGAAGACGCGGGACGCTTGGACGGCGGTGTTTGCGGGGTCCGATGCCTGCGTGGCGCCGGTCCTTTCGATTGCCGAAGCCGCCCGCGACGAGCACCAGCTTAGCCGCCAAGGGTTCGTAGACGTTGAGGGACAGCTTCAGCCGGCGCCAGCGCCGCGGTTCAGCCGCACGCCGCCGCGGCCCCCGACCGCCCCGCCGGTTGACCTGACGCCAATCGAGGTCGTCCTGTCGGAGTGGGGCAACTCGCCTAGCGCTTGAACGGTCCGTCGCGGAGATCCACTGTTCGGCGGACCCTGCCGGTCCGGTCGATTATCCGGACCAACGACATCCACGGGATGGTGTGCAGGCTGATTGCAGGTGCCGTGGCCGCCTGGAGCGCGCTCCCGAAGGTGAAGGCATCGGCGAGGGCGTCATTGACGAGATAGCCTTCGTCCCGGAGGGAGGCCGCCGTCAGGGCCGACAGAGGATTGGCGCCTCCGCCGTTGAGGTACCCGGTCATCAGCTCGTTGTACAGGATCGATTCCCGCCAATGCGCGTCCCGGGTGCCGCCGCCGCCGAAGTTCTCCACCGGGACCGAGATACCGGGAAATCCGGTCGCGGAGGCGGCTGACGCGGCAAAGGCCATTCGACCCGATGGTCCGGTGAAGAACGGATCTCCCGTGCCCCGGCCGGTGATCAAGCCCTTCAGGTTCCAAAGCGTGCCGATTCCAAATATATGACCCATCTCGTGGAGGACGACGTCTCGAAACCGGTCACTCGCCTCGAGCGTCGCCACGTCATCAACGTCGAATTGCATGATTCCGATCACTGATAGCGAATCTTCCTGCCGGATGTAGCAGGGGCCGGCCCATCCGAGAATGCCGCCGGGGCCGTCAATCTTGGCGATCTTGGCGAAGATGAGGAGATCGTCGATCGTTTCGGTGATGGCTTCTCCGCCGCAGGAATCCAGCGAACCATCGGGGTCGCTGCTGTTGAACGGGGTGTCGACCAAGTCGCCCAGGATGATGCTCGACCAGCGGGCCGCAGCACTGTCGAACGCGGCCTTCTGCGTCACACTCGGCGCCGGTCCGATGAAGCGGATGTCGACCTGATACGCCGATGGCGGCGGGGTCAGGGTAGTGGCCGTGAACGTGATCGGTGGGAGGGCGCCCGTCGTGGCGGTGACGCTTTGCGGCCCGGCACCAAAGCGCCAGCTGCCTAACACGGCCTCGCCCTTGAAATCGGTCTTGGGCGCCGCGAGGGTGGTCTTCCCGCCGCCCAGGGCCACGGCAAAGGTGACCGTCTCGCCGGCCACGGGCCGGCCTTGCACGTCGACAACCCGGACGGTGGGCCGGCTCGAGCCGAAATTTCCGGCAAAGCCGGTTTGCGCGGTGGGGAGGGTTGACGCGATCGCGGCGGCTACTGCCGCCGCACCGGTCGCCTTGAATTTGGTGGGGACGATCCCTGGCGTTTCGACGGACAGTTCATTGGCGCCGGGCGTCGGGCCGAGGATCCAGCCGGGAGCGGTCGCCTTCCCGCCGACGTTGGTCTTGACCGACACAGCGCCATTCAAGCGGCCGCCGCCTCCTGACACCGTGAACGAAACGGCCACCCCGGCCAGGGGTTGATTCTGGCCGTCGAGTGCCCGAATGGCGATCGGGCTGGTCACCAGGGTGCCGGCATTGGCGGTTTGGTTGTCTCCGCTGCTCACTTCGACGGCCCCGGGGATGGCGAAGGCCACGAAATTGCTGGTGGTGGATTCAGGCCCTCGGGCCTGCAGGGTGTAGGACCCGGGCTCCGCTGCGATGGTCCACGAGGTGACGCCGGCCCGTCCAGCGGCGTCGGTGATGGCGGTTCCGCCCTGGACCGTTGAGCGGGCCGTGGCATCGACAAAGTTGATCTCCTGGCCTGAAATCGGGTTGCCGAAGGCGTCAGTGGCCTTAATTGCCGGGGCACTGCCGACCGTCCGCCCGACGATGACGAACTGGCTGGGCTCGGAAACGGGGGTCAGCAGCGCCAGGGGACCGATTCGGGCGGTGGCCCGGGCAATGGCCGGGCTCGGGACCCCGGTCGCGGTGGCCGAAAAGGTCTGGCCTCCGAGCTGTCCGCCGAGGATCCAGGTCACGGTCACTTGGCCGGTGGCATCGCTGGTGTCGGCCAGCACCGAGGGGAAACCGAACTCGGCTGCGGCGACAAAGGTGACCGGGACCGCGGGGAGGGGGCCGTCCTTGTCGCCCACGACGAAGGTCAACGGCGTCGCCAGGGGGGTGCCAACCTGGGCCTCCTGGTTGTCACCGGTCAGGAGGGCAATTCGGTCCGCCTGCCGGGGGCGGGGGGGGGGCGGAGTCGGCATCTCCCCGCCGCAGGCGGCAACCAGGGCCAGGCACACAAGGGATGGGAACCTCTGGACGGGCATCGGGCCTCGGCGGCAGTGAAGGGTTGGCTTCAGAATCGCACGCTTGGGCGGTCATTGGAACCCCCGGCGTCCCCCTCGTTCGGCTTGGGTTAGACCAACTCCTTGACCTGTATAGACCTCGGCTGTAGCTTACCGGGCTCTGAATTAGGTCTAAGAATTAGGTCTAAGAATGCCGACGATTAATCAACTCGTCCGTCGCCCACGAAAAGCGCCGGTCTACAAAGACAAGTCTCCAGCGCTCACTCGGAATCCGTTCCGTCGGGCGGTCTGTACCCGTGTCTATACCGTTACTCCGAAGAAGCCGAACTCGGCGCTCCGCAAGGTGGCGAAGGTCCGGTTAACCGACGGATACGAAGTCATCGCCTACATCCCGGGCGAGGGGCACAATCTCCAGGAACACTCGATCGTCCTGATTCGGGGCGGACGGGTGAAGGATCTTCCCGGGGTTCGGTATCACATCGTTCGCGGCACGTTGGACGCCGCCGGTGTGAACGGCCGGAAGCAAAGCCGCTCGAAGTATGGTGCCAAGGCCCCGAAGCCGGGCGCTGCGGCTGGAGCGAAAGCTGGAGGTAAGAAGTGAGCCGTCGCAAAAAATCGGTGCGTCGTCCGATCCCACCGGATCCGCGGTACGACAGCCAGACCGTTACGAAATTCCTGAACGCGTTGATGTACCAGGGCAAGAAGAGCTTGGCCGAGCGGGTGTTCTATACGGCCATGGACCTGATCGAAGAGCGGACGGGGCAGCCCGGAGTGACGGTCTTCAAGCAGGCCGTTTCCAACGCCAAGCCGGCCGTCGAGGTCAAGAGCCGCCGGGTCGGTGGCGCGTCGTTGCAGGTGCCGGTCGAAGTCCGGCCGGAGCGCCGCACCGCCTTGGCCATGCGCTGGTTGATTCAATATTCACGCGCCCGGAGCGAGAAGTCGATGTCCGAGCGTTTGGCTGCCGAAGTCATCCTCGCCTCCAAGGGCGAAGGCAGCACGGTGAAGAAGAAGGAAGACACCCACAAGATGGCGGAAGCCAACCGAGCCTTCGCACACTATAGGTGGTAGTAGTCTCGGCACTCGAGTGCCGAGTGCCGAGATTCAGTGCCGCGTGACGGTCGGGGAGTGATCCCCCGCCACCTCCGGCACGGTGGAAAAAGTAAGGGTCGTCCAATGGGCGCCCCCTCCCAACGTCGGCATCGATGGTCTGACGTGGAGGTAGTGCGGAGCGACACCGCGGGAATTTCCCGGCCGGTCGCCCCGCTTTTGTATTGATGAAATGATTAACCGGCAGAGCCGGACGGGGCTTAAGGGCAGCTTATGGCACGGAAAACTCCACTCAGTCGCTATCGCAATATCGGCATCATGGCCCACATTGATGCCGGGAAGACGACTACGACCGAGCGCATCCTGTACTACACCGGCAAGAACTACAAAATCGGTGAGGTCCATGATGGCGCTGCCACGATGGATTGGATGGAGCAGGAGCAGGAGCGGGGCATCACGATCACGTCGGCCGCCACGACCTGTTTCTGGATGCATAACGACCTCGAGTACCGCATCAATATCATCGACACCCCCGGGCACGTCGATTTCACGGCTGAGGTCGAGCGGTCCCTTCGGGTCCTCGACGGCGCCGTCACGCTGCTTGACTCCGTGGCCGGCGTCGAGCCGCAGACCGAGACCGTCTGGCGGCAGGCCGACCGGTACGGGGTACCGCGGATTATTTTCGCGAATAAGATGGACCGGGTCGGGGCCGACTTCTTTCGGTGTTTGAGCATGATCCGCGACCGGCTGAGTAAGAAGGCTTTTCCGCTCCAGCTGCCGATCGGGTCCGGCGAGACCTTTACCGGGCACATCGATCTCATCCGGCAGGTCGAGATCGTGTTCGATGACGAGAACATGGGCAAGACCTTTACCGAGATGCCGATTCCTGAGGCGTACCGGGAGCAGGTTGCCCTGTACCGGCATGAGCTGATCGAGGCCGCGGTTGAACACGAGGAAGAGGTCCTTGAGCGCTATCTCGCCGGGCAGGAGCCGACGATCGATGAGATCCGGGCGGGGATTCGGAAGTCAACGATCAACGGCTGGATGGTGCCGGTGCTGTGCGGGGCCTCGTTCAAGAACAAGGGCGTTCAGGCTCTCCTCGATTCCGTCATCGATTTCCTTCCTGCCCCATCCGACATTCCGCCGATCAAGGGTCACCTCCCGCTCCACGACGATACCCACGTGGAGCGGATCGCCTCGGACGACGAGTCGTTCTCGGCGTTGGCGTTCAAGATCATGACGGATCCGTACGTCGGCCGGTTGACCTATTTCCGGGTGTACTCGGGGTCGATCAAGTCTGGCAGCTACGTCTACAACAGCACCAAAGACAAGCGAGAGCGGATCGGCCGTTTGTTGCAGATGCACGCGAACAAACGCGACGAGATCGAAGAAGTATTGGCCGGCGACATTGCCGCCGCGATCGGCCTGAAGGACACCCGGACCGGCGACACCCTGGCGGATGCCGATCACCCGGTCATTCTCGAAGCGATGAAATTCCCGAATCCCGTCATCGACGTGGCGATCGAGCCGAAGACCAAGGCCGACCAAGACAAGATGGGCATCGCGTTGCACAAGCTGGCCGAGGAAGACCCGACGTTCAAAGTCCGGACCGATGTCGAAACCGGCCAGACGATCATCGCGGGGATGGGCGAGCTCCACTTGGAAATTCTCGTCGAGCGGATGAAGCGGGAATTTAAGGTCGAGGCCAACGTCGGCCGCCCGCAGGTGGCATTCCGCGAAACGATCAAGAAGAAAGTCACCGACGTCGAAGGCAAGTTCATCCGGCAGTCGGGCGGTAAGGGACAATACGGCCACGTCGTCATCGACCTCGAGCCGGCGGAGCCGGGCACCGGCTTCCATTTCGAGGACAAGATCGTCGGCGGCACCATCCCGCGCGAGTTCATCAAGCCGGTCGAGGCCGGGATCAAGGAAGCGCTCGAGACCGGCGTGCTGGCGGGCTACCCGGTCGTCGATGTGAGGGTGAAACTCGTGTTCGGCAGCTACCACGACGTCGATTCCTCGGAAATGGCGTTTAAGATCGCCGGCTCGATGGCGTTCAAAGAAGCCTGCCGCTTGGCCAAGCCGATCATCCTCGAGCCGATCATGGAAGTGGAAGTCGTCACCCCCGGCGATTATCTCGGCGACGTGATCGGCGACTTGTCGGGCCGGCGGGGCAAGATCGGCGGGATGACGCAGCGGGGCGATAACCAGGTCGTGGCCTCCGAGGTTCCGTTGTCGGAGATGTTTGGATACTCGACCACGCTCCGCAGCATGAGCCAGGGTCGGGCCGTGTATACGATGCAGTTCGACCACTACGAGCAGGTGCCGAAGGCAGTCGAAGAGCAAATCGTGGCCAAGACGAAGAAATAACGGAGAATCACCATGGCAAAAGCGAAATTCGAGCGGACGAAGCCGCACGTGAACGTGGGTACGATCGGGCACGTCGACCACGGGAAGACGACGACGACGGCGGCGTTGACGAAGGTGTCGGCGGAGCAGGGCCTGGCGACGTATATCCCGTACGACCAGGT
>SHZU01000018.1 GCA_009692115.1 Gemmatimonadota bacterium
GGTGGCGCCGGCGGCAGGTAAGTGACGTTGGCGGCGTACCGGACCCCCGGCTCCCAATGGAGGATCTCGAGTCGGTCGTGCCGGGTGACTTTCCCGGTACTGTCCCGGAAGATGGTGTCGAATCGGGCCCCAACCTGATCGGTCACGCCGTTGAGCGGTACCTTTTCCATGTTCGGCCGCTTCCGGATGCTCGGGAGGAACGACCAGGCCAGGGCGGCTGGGGCCTTGATGTCGAGCACCACCCGATTAGCAATTACCGCAACGAAACTGTCGGCGACGGCCGCGCTGGGACGGCTTTGGGCGGCGGGGGTCGGCGGAGGGCCGATCGGAGCGATCAGGAGCCTAAGGGCAATGGCGGAGAGCGTAGTCATGAATTCAAAAGTAGCCATTGTCAACGTCGGGTACCGGTCCACCAACTTCTGGGTGGTGAGCGCGGGGGCGGTCCCGCCTGCTGGTCGATCTTGGCTGGCCCGGGATGTTCAAAGCCCTGAGGATCTCAAACGCCGGGGCATGCGGCTCACCGTAACCGAAGAGCAGGTCAGCGCCATTCCGGGAATGAAGCGGTACACCGCGCGGAGGGTGCCAAGCTGGTCTACCCGGGCCACGGGCCGATCCGTTCACTCTGACCCGGTGGAGTTGTCCTTGAGGTACCGATCGAAGAAACCGAGCATGTCCTGCAGCATCTGCTTGGTGTTTTCCCGGCCGTAGACGTAGTAGGTCTCTCCCGGGTAGGCCTTGTACTCGACCAGCTTGGAGTGCTTGGCCAACTCCCGGGCATACTTCCACGCCGCGTAGTCGGTGTCCAGGACGTCGAGCCCATAGCCGTGAATGACCATGGCCGGCGCGGTGGCGTTCTTGGCTTTGAGGATGGCCGAGCTCCGCTGGTAAATCGCCTCGACCGCGGGGGTCGACGGCCACTGCCCCAACTCGTAGTGGAGGAGCTGGCTGTGCTGGAGCACCGGGACGATGTTGTGGAAATCCTTCACGTCGCCGTATCCCGACCCCGAAATCGCGGCCTGAAAGACCCCCGGCGCGAATGAAATCGCATACATCGTGAGCATTCCGCCGTAGCTGATGCCGGTGATGCCGATCTTGCCCGGATCGACGTACGGCTGCCGCTTGGCCCAGGCCACCCCGGCCAGCACGTCGCGAAGATCGCCGTGGCCCCAGTCGCGGTTGTTCAGGTCCTCGAATCGCTTACCGTACCCCGAGCTGCCGCGCACGTTCGGCGCGATCATCACGTACCCGCGGCTCGTGAAAAACTGGGCCTGAAGCTGGTAGTTGTCGCTGAACTGCCCGGTCGGGCCACCGTGGACGTACATGATGACCGGGGCGCGATCGCCGGAGCGGAGGTTCTTCGGTTTGTAGAGGTAGGCATGGATGGTCAGGCCGTCGTTGACCCAGCTGATCTTCTCCGGCGTGATCAGATCGGCCGCCGCGCCGTTCGGATCTGAGTCGGTGAGTTGCTTCGGCTGGCCGCCGGCCGCCGCGACGACGTAAAGGTCCTGCGCCTTGGTCGGGGTGCCGAACCCGTAGGAAATCCGGGTCCCATCCGGCGACCACTCGGCTCGCGTCACCATGCCGGTCTCGGGCCCGACCACGGTCCGCGCCGGACCGCCGGCCGCGGGGACCACCTTGAGGCTCTGGGTCCCGTTGGTCATCGACAGGAACAGGACCTGGCTCCCGTCCGGCGACCACCGGGCATCGCTCTGGTCCGCCGCGTCGGGCGCGAGCTGACGGGGCACGCCGCCCGACAGCGGCTGAACCCAATACGTTGCCCACCCGCTCCGTTGGGACCGGAACATTACGGTCTTCCCATTGGGCGATACCCGGACGAAACCGAACGAAGCCCCTTGGCGATAGTCGAAGAAGTCGCGGTCCGAAAGCACCGGCCGGGTCGGGCCGCCGGCTGCCGCCATGGCGAAGACGTCGTGGTCCACCCAGCGAGCGTCGAGTCTGGTATAGAGGATCGTGGCGCCATCGGGGGTCCAGGACGGAAAGCCCTCGTAGAGCGGGCTCGAGGTGACCCGGCGGGCCGAGCCGGCGGCGACGTCGAGGACCCAGATGTCTTCGCTCCCGTTCCGGTCGTTGGCCAGCGCGATCGACCGGCCGTCCGGCGAGAACGAATATGACCGGATGTGACCCGAGAGCGCCGAGATCCGCCGCTCGGTCTTCGACCCGAGATCCCACCCGAAGATGTCGTTGCCGCCGAGGACGCTCTTCACATACGTCACCATCCGCCCGTCCGGCGACCGCCGAAGCTGGGTGGCGCCCCCGAGCGCGTCGGCAAGCCGGGTTGGCCGCCCGCCGTCGGCACCGACCGTCCACAGGCCGCCATCGGCGCCGCCGAGGTAGAGCAGACTGGCGCCGTCGGCCGACCACACCGGTGCCTCGCCGGTTCCGATGGCCGGAACGACCGACTGGAGTTGGTCGATGGCGGGCCGGCCCCCATCCTGAGCCGCCCCGGTCGACCACGCGGCCAAGGCAAGGACGAGCGACTCTAACGAGTGTCTGGTCATAACGAGCGCCTCCATGTTATAAGACACCGAGCAAGTCGGCGGGGAAATCCAGCCAGTGGTCCGGGTTGGCGCGGGCGAGGGTCGAACGTTCGAAGGGCCCCCACAGGGCCGCCGCGGTCCGGACGCCTGCCGCCCGCCCGCTTTCCATGTCATGGATACTGTCGCCGACGTAGAGACTCGAGTCGAGCGACGCGCCGAGTTGCTTGACGGCCAGGAACAGCGGCTCCGGGTGCGGCTTCGGATGGGTGACGTCGTCCGCTGCGACGATCACATCCATGGCATCCGCCAGGCCCAAGAATCGAAGCCCCCGCTCCGCCCCGGCTCGTTGCTTGCTCGTCACCAGGCCGGTCTGGAGCCCGCGGCTCCGAACCGCCCGCACCAGGTCCACAGCCCCGGGGTAGGCGCTGACGCGGGCGTCGTGATTCGAAATGTTGAAGTCGCGATAGGTGCCGATCAACTGCTCGAGCAACACCGGATCATCAGCCCATTCCCCGAACTGGACCCGGAGCGGCGTCCCGATGCCGGCCAGCCAGTGCTGGTCGCTCTTGGCCGCCAGCCCATGGGTCGCCAGGGAGTGGTGGTAACTGTCGATGATCAGGCGAATCGAGTCGAGGAGAGTCCCGTCGAGATCGAAGAGGACGGTTCGCACCGGTGCGGTCATCCCGGGAAACTAGTCGAACCGTTGCGTTCCCTGAAGACGACCGGGCCAACCAGCGTGGCGGCCGCCGGGCCACCCTCCGGGGCGGGTCGGAAGGTGGCGGCCTCCACGAAGGCGGTCAGGTCGCCGGCCGAGATCCGATTCGCCTATCCCCGAGCCGACGCGGTAACGACGCGATCGAGGTCGACTCGAAGGCCTGCCAAGTGTTCCATGATTGACTCGGTGGTGACGGCGGCCACCTCGGCGTCGTCGTCCGATCGGGGCAGGAGCGTGGCCACCATGGCGTCGGTATACCCCACCACCGCCATCGCCACGCCCCGGTCAACCAGGCGATTGAGCCGCAACAGCAGCGCCATGCCTTGCCGCGGCCGGAGCGCCGCGATGGCCGGAGCCAAGTACCGGATTAACAACTCGCGAAGGTACTGCATCTCCTCCACGACCTCACCGGCGGCTAAGCCCCGAGTGGCGGCATGCCGGCCATACCCCGTGGTGATCCGGTTCCACAATGGTTTGACTTCGCGGCGGAGCGGCCCGATCAACGCCGCGAAGGTATCGAGAATCAAATGGAACTCAGCGTGAGTTGCGGCAACCGGGGCCGACGGGGTCCCCGCAATCCGGTCGCCGATCCACTCGATCCACCGGGCGGCCATGGTGTCGCGTTGTTCGGTAACCGCCCGGCTTGCGGCGGTCAGAGTTGGATGGAAAGCACGCAGAACGGTCCCTCCATTCAGAGAACGGCAGAGGCGAGTGCAATACTAATCGACCGCGCCGCCAGTGCCAGCACCGACTGGCAATTGCAACCCGCTGGGTTCAAGTTGCTGTCATGGCGACCCCGACCCTCTCCAAGGCCACAATTCCCGGCACCCTCGGCCCGCTGTTCATCGATGTCCGGGCCACCAACCGGGGCGAACCGGCGCCCGCCGTCATCGTCCTCCACGGCTTCAAGGGATTCAAGGACTGGGGCATGTTTCCGGCCTTCTCCGAGCGGCTCGCCCGGGCCGGCTTCACGGCGGTGTCATTCAACGTCAGCGGATCCGGGGTGGACGATGCCGGCCAGTCGGCCTCACCGGACCGGTTCGGTCACAACACCTTCATGGCGGAGCAACAGGATCTCGACGCCGTGCTGGCCGCCCTCGATGCCGGGCAACTCGGCGTGGTTCGGCCGTCCTCGGTCGGGATCGTCGGGCATTCGCGCGGGGGCGGCATGGCCGTGCTCTGGACCGCATCCCGGCCGCGGATCTCGGCCCTGGTTACCTGGGCCGGGATCGCAACCGTTAGGCGGTGGAGCGCCGGCCAATGCCAAGCTTGGCGGGAGGCCGGTCGGCTCGACATCGTCAACGTCCGGACCCAGGAGGTCCTCCCGATGTATCTCGATACCCTCGATGAAATCGAAGCCCTCGGCGGCACGACGCTCGACATCGAAGCGGCCGCCGCGAGAGTATCGGTACCGTGGCTCCTGATCCACGGCTCGGCCGATGAGGCGGTACCGCTCGCCGAGGCCAAACGGTTGGCGGCGGCGGCCCGGACGGGGATCGTCGAGCTCCTCGTCATCGACGGGGCAGGACACACCTTCGGCGCGGTGCATCCGCTCTCGGGCGTGCCGCTCCATTTGCAACCAGTGTTCGACGCCTCGATCAGTCTGCTGAGCCGCGCCCTGTCGTGAACGCTCGAGGGGGCGCCGGGCCGGACCGGGTCGCCCGGATTGCCGGAGCGCTCCGAACCCGGGCGCCCGCCACGGTCGAAGATCCGGCCCGAAGGCTGGCCGCCGTTGCCGTCATTCTGGTTCCCGATCCGGACGCCGTGCTCCTGATTCGCCGAGCCGACCGGGAGGGCGACCGGTGGTCCGGCCAGATGGCGTTTCCCGGGGGACGCTGGGGGCCGGAAGATCCGGATCTGTTGGCAACCGCCATTCGCGAGACCATGGAAGAAGTCGGGGTCGACCTCAGTGCGGCCCGGTTGCTCGGCCAATGCGATGATTCAGCTCCTCGGTCGCAGGCCTTGCCGCCGGTGATTGTCAGGCCCTTCGTCTTCCAGCTCGGCTCCCGAGCCGCCATTGTTCCCAACCATGAGGTGGCGGGCGCGGAATGGACCGCGATCGACCAGCTGCTTCAGCCCGGGGTCTACCGGCCATTCGAGTTTGAGGCCCAGGGGATCAAGATGCTGCTGCCGGGCTACCACCTTCCGCAGGGGGTGGTCTGGGGCATGACCGAGCGGATCTTGACCCCCCTGCTCTTGTTGGGTTCGTGAGCGTTGGTCCCACCTTACTCTTGACGAATCAAGAATTTAGGCTATACTAAATTATTCTGACGCTATTCCATAATTCCTATCTAGGGGTATTGAGTGCCTGAATCGGCGATCGCCCTGCTCTGGTTTGGCCTCTTGGTCCTCCTCCTCATAGTGGCCCTCTGGCCCCGGTTTGGGGTGCTGGCCTGGCTTCGCCGCGGTCGCCGCCTGAGTCAGCGGGTTCAGATCGAAGATGCCCTGAAGCACATCCTGAATTGTGAACTCGCCGACCAAACCGCCACCGTCCAGAGCTTAGCCGGGGTGCTCGAGATTCCGCCGATCCGGGCCCACGACTTGGTCACCAACCTGGGGTCGATGAGGCTCTCCCAGTTGAGCGAGCGGGGCCTCGTGCTCACCGACGATGGCCGGGCCTACTCGCTCCGGATTCTCCGAACCCACCGGCTGCTGGAGCGCTACTTCGCCGACCGCACCGGGGTGCCGCCCGCCGACTGGCACGACTTGGCCGAGTCGGCCGAACATGGCTTGAGCGAGGCCGAAGTCGAGGCCCTCGCCGCCAAGATGGGGCATCCGGCCTATGACCCGCACGGCGATCCGATTCCAACCCGGGCCGGCCAGCTTCCCCCGGCGCACGGGGTTCCCCTCGGGGCCCTGGCCGCCGGCGACACCGCCACGGTCATTCACGTCGAAGACGAACCGGCCACGGTGTTCCACCGGCTTCTGTCGTTAGGCGTGAACGTCGCGGTGCCGGTCAAGATGATCAAGGCCGACCCCAACGGCATCGAAGTCCTGATTGGCGGCGTGGCCCGCCGGTTTGACCCGTTGATGGCGTCGGCGGTCACCGTCGAGCGGGTCGAGGAGGGCGACGGGCACACCGTGTTGTTCGAGCGGCTCGACGACCTCAAGCCCGGACAGCGGGCCATCGTGGTCCAGATCGCCCCCACCATCCAGGGGCCGCAGCGCCGCCGGCTGCTCGACCTTGGGGTGCTGCCGGGTACCGACATCGTCGCCGAACTTCAAAGTCCGAGCGGCGACCCCATGGCGTACCGGATTCGGGGCGCGCTGATCGCCCTCCGGCGCCCCCAGGCCCGCGGGATCTACATCCGGCGGGCTCCGGTCCCCGCGGAGGTCGGATGACGCTGGTCCAGCTTGCCGGTCCGTCCAGTCGCCAAGACTATATCGTCGCCCTCGCGGGCAATCCGAACACCGGGAAGAGCACGGTGTTCAATGCCCTGACCGGGCTTCGCCAGCACACCGGGAACTGGCCGGGCAAAACCGTGGCCCGCGCCGAAGGGACCTTTCTCAATCAGGGCAAACGGGCCCGGTTGATCGATCTCCCTGGGACCTACTCCCTCCAAGCCGGAAGCGCCGACGAAGAAGTCGCCCGGGACTTCCTTTTGTTCGGGCGCCCCGATGTGACCGTCGTGGTGCTCGACGCCACCCGCCTGGAGCGGAATCTCAACCTCGCGCTCCAAGTGCTCGAGATCACCGATCGGGTTGTGGTCTGCCTCAACTTGATGGACGAAGCTCGGCGCCACGGCATCGGCATCGATGCCGCTAAACTCGAAACCGCGCTCGGTGTCCCGGTCATTGCCGCATCGGCCCGCCGCGGCGAAGGGATGCCGGAGTTGTTGGCCGCGATCCACGCGGTGGCCACGGGCGCCCGCCGGACCACCCCGTACCGGATCGAGGAGCATCCGGCCGCGGTCGAGTCGGGGATCCGGGCGTTGGTGCCGCTCATCGAAGCGGCCTTCCCTGGGCTTCCCAACGTCCGTTGGGTGGCCCTTCGGCTGCTCAATGCCGATGACCGGGTCCGTCTTGCCGTCGAAACCGGCGAAATCGGGAGCCTGGCCAGCGGGGAATGGCGCCCGATGCCGGATGCCGTGCCAACCGAGCAGTCCGTGATCACCCCGGCGCAGCGGACCCTGCTCGATGCCGTCACCGACCAACGGTGGCGCCTGCCCCCGGACTTTCACGACACCCTGACCGCGAGCATGTACGACACGGCGAACCGGATCGCCGAGAGCGTCAGTCTGGTCGGGGTTCGCCGGGTCAAATTCGATTTCGACCGGGGGCTCGACCGGCTGCTGACCAGCCGGTGGTTTGGCTTCCCGCTCATGCTCGCGCTGTTGATGGCGGTGTTTTGGCTCACGATCACCGGCGCCAACGTGCCCTCGGCGCTGTTGGCGGATTTCCTGATCGATACCGCGCATCCCTGGCTCAAGACCGGGGCGGCGGCAATCGGGTTCCCGTGGTGGCTGTCCGGCTTCTTGATTGATGGCGTTTATCTCGCCACGGCGTGGGTCGTGAGCGTCATGCTTCCGCCCATGGCCATCTTCTTCCCGCTCTTTACGCTTCTTGAAGACTTCGGGTACCTGCCGCGAGTAGCCTTCAATCTCGACCGGTTCTTCCAGCGGGCCGGGGCCCACGGGAAGCAAGCACTCACGATGTGCATGGGCTTTGGGTGCAACGCCGCCGGGGTGGTGGCCACCCGGATCATCGACAGCCCGCGCGAACGGCTGGTGGCGATCCTCACCAACAACTTCTCGCTCTGCAACGGGCGCTGGCCGACCCAGATTCTGATTGCGTCGATTTTCTTGGGCAGCCTGGCCCCCGCTCGGATGGCCGGACTGGTCTCCGCGGCGGCCGTCGTCGGGATCGCGGTGCTTGGCATCGTCACGATGTTTTCCGCGTCGTGGCTCCTGACCCGCACCATGCTCAAGGGTGAGGCCACCACCTTCAGTCTCGAGTTACCACCCTACCGGCCGCCGAAAATCCTCGAGACCCTCTACACCTCGCTCATCGACCGGACCCTGATTGTCCTCTGGCGGGCCATCGTCTTTGCCGCCCCGGCCGGCGCCGTCATCTGGCTGGTGGCCAACGTCACCATCGGCACCGCCAGCATCGCCGACCACCTCGTCGGGTGGCTCAATCCTGTCGGTGTCATGCTGGGCTTGAACGGCGTCATTCTGCTGGCCTACATCGTGGCGATCCCCGCCAACGAGATCGTCATTCCGAGCGTCCTGATGCTCACCGTCCACACCGCCCGGATCGCGGGAATGGGGGCCGGCGACGGCGTCATGTTTGAAATGGAAACCGCCCAAGTCGGCGATCTGCTTCGCTCGGCGGGGTGGACCACGCTGACCGGCCTTTGTTTGATGCTGTTTTCGCTGCTCCACAATCCCTGCTCGACGACCATCTACACGATCTACCGGGAAACCAAGAGCTGGAAGTGGACCACTGTCTCGGTGGTGCTGCCGGTCGGGCTCGGCGTGGTGGTCTGTTTTCTGGTGGCCCAAGTCTGGCGACTCCTCGGATGACCGTCCACAGCAGCGGTGAGCCGCTCACCCCGTCGAGCGAAGACTACCTCAAGGCCATTTACCGGCTGTCCTCGGGCGAAGATCCCGTGTCGACCACCGGCTTGGCGCTTCGCCTGGCCCTGACGCCGGCGTCGGTCAGCGGCATGGTCAAACGGCTGTCCGAACAGGGCCTGGTGGAACACTCCCCATATCGCGGTGTGCGCCTCACGCCCGAGGGGCGCCGGATTGCCCTTCGGATGCTCCGCCGCCATCGCCTCATCGAGAGTTATCTGGTGGCGTTTCTCAGCTACACCTGGGACACCGTGCACGACGAGGCCGAACGGCTCGAACATGCGGTGTCGGACGGGTTGGTGGAGCGGATGGCGGTGGCGCTCGGGAACCCCCGGTTCGATCCCCACGGCGACCCGATCCCCGACGTCGACGGACAGATCGTCGACTTCATCCACATTCCGCTGAGCGATGTTCGGACTGGGGAGACCGTCACCATCCGGCGGGCCGATACCGGCGACGCCGGCCGGCTCCGGTATCTCGCCTCGGCCGGCCTGGTACCAGGGACACCCGTCAAGGTGGTCGATGCCCAGCCGTTTCAAGGCCCGATGAAGCTCGACCTGGCCGGGGCCGAACGAATTGTGGGCCACGAGCTGGCCGCGTTGCTCCTCTGCTCCCGGGATGGCGGCTGATGCGCGTCCTGGTGCCGGCGGCCTTAGGGCTGCTCGGGCTGAGTCTCCACTTCTGGTGGTGCAGCCGGAACGGGATTCACCCCTTCAGAGCGTTGCCTCGGCGCCGCTACTACGAGTTACGCGGGTGGCAGTGGCCGGACTGACCCGCTGGTTGCTGCTCGCCACGGCCATCGCCGTCGCTTCGCCGACGGTGGTCGTCGCCCAGCCTGAAGCCAACCTGAGTGTCCGGGTCACCGGAGCCGGCCGGGCGCTGCCGGGGGCTCGGGTCACCTTGGACTCAGTGGCACGTCTGGCCGATCGAGCCGGCCTGGTCCGGTTCACGGCAAGGCCCGGCGCTCATCGACTCGTCGTCGCCGCGGTCGGCTGGATCCCGGACACGGTTGCCCTGGTGCTGGCCGAGGCCGATACCTCGATCAGCATCGAATTGAGTGAGGCGCCGGCCGAACTCGAAACCTTGATCGTCACCACGGCGCGAACCAACCGGCGGATCGACGACGAAGCCATTCGGGTCGAGGTCCTCGATACTGAGGAAATCGACGAGAAGCAGCTGATGACCCCCGGCGACATCGCCATGATGTTGAATGAAACCGGGGGAGTCCGGGCCCAAACCACGAACCCGTCGTTAGGCGGCGCCGGGATTCGGATCCGGGGCCTCCGCGGCCGCTACACCCAGGTTCTGGCCGACGGACTCCCGCTCTTCGGCGAACGGATCGGGGCGTTCGGGCCGCTCCAGATTCCGCCGATCGACCTTCGCCAAGTCGAGATCATCAAGGGCGTGGCGTCGGCCCTCTTCGGTGGGTCGGCACTCGGCGGGGTCGTCAACCTCATTTCCCGGCCGCCCTCGGGCGGGGGCACCACGCTCCTCAATGCCACGAGTTTGGGCGGGGCCGATCTGGTCTCGTACTTGGGCCGGGAACTGTCCCCCAACTGGGGCGTCACCGCGCTGGTCGGCGGGCATACCCAGCCCAAAGCGGATCGCGATCGCGACGGCTGGGCCGATGTGGCCGGGTACCGGCGCGCCGTCGTCCGGCCTCGCCTGTTCTGGCATGACTCGACCGGCCAGTCCTTTCTGGCCACGGTGGGTGCCACGGTCGAGTCGCGCTCCGGCGGCACCTTACCGGGCCGGCTCGCCCCCGACGGGCTCCCGTTCGAGGAGCGGGTGGGAACGACCCGGGTCGACGGCGGGCTGGTTGGGCGGTGGCGTGTGGGCGAGGGGCGGTGGCTTCAACTCCGATCCTCCGGCACGTCGCTCCGCCACGAGCACCAATTCGGACCGGTCGACGAGCCCGATCGGCACGTGACCTGGTTCGCCGAGGCCGCCGTCACTGAAACCCGCGGGCAAACCGAGTTGCTCCTCGGCGCGGCGATTTCAGCCGATCGCTATCGGTCCGAGCGGCTCCCGGCGTTCGACTTTGCGTTCACCGTACCGGGCATCTTCGTACAAGCCGACCATGCCGGCCGCCGGGGGGCGGTGGCAGCCAGCGTCCGACTCGACCATCACAGCCGGTATGGCACCCAATTGAGCCCCCGAGTCTCCGGCCTGGTCAAGACCGGTTCCGGGTGGTCGCTCCGGGGGTCGCTCGGCGCCGGGTTCTTCGGTCCGACACCTCTGGTCGAAGAAACCGAGCGAACCGGCCTGGCTCGTCTGCTGCCGTTAGGCACTCTTCGAGCTGAGCGGGCGGTGAGCGCGTCGATCGACGTTCGGGGCATGCTCGGACCCCTCGAAGCGAACCTGAGTGCGTTCACCGCCAGGATTGCTCATGCGGCGGAAGTCCGGGACGCCGCGACCGCGCTGCCACGGGTCGAACTGGTCAACGCCGTCGGGGCGACTCGATCATCCGGGGCCGATCTGTCTCTCGTTTTTCGGCGGTCGCCGTTTGCCGTGATCGGATCCTACGCCTTCGTCGCGACCAGCGAGCCGGAGCCGGGCGGAACCTCGCGGCGACCGACGCCCCTCACACCCCGGCATACCGCCGGCCTGGTGGCCGTCGCCGAAGACGAACGGGGGCGCATTGGGTTGGAGTTGTACTACACCGGCCAGCAGTCGCTGCAGGCAAATCCCTATCGGTCGTCGTCCGAACCCTACCTCGTGCTCGGCTTGCTCGCTGAACGCCGCTTCGGTCGGGTGAGCCTGTTCGTCAACTTCGAAAACCTGACCGACGTGCGCCAGACCAAGACCGACCCGCTGATCCGGCCGTTCCGGGCGCCGGATGGAAACTGGACCGTCGATGCCTGGGGCCCGCTCGACGGACGGGTTGTCAACGGGGGTGTTCGATGGACGTGGTAGCGGGCTGATCGCCTCGAGGCGCCCAGTCAGCCACCCGGTCCATCACGATCCGACGCGCCCGGTCGGACAGTCCGAGCCAAGCGCCCACCTCGCCGAGGGTCCGGCCGCAGCCGTCGCAGCGGTCGTCGTCGCCGATCCGGCAAATCCGGCGGCAGGGCGACATGATCGGCGGGTTCATTCGGCCACCGGGGCGTTGAGCGTGAAGTCGGCGTACACAATGCCATCGCGCTCGACGATTTCTCCGGGAATCAGCCGGAGCGGCGACTGGAACATCGGCCCATCCGAAACCACGGTGTGAAACTCGCCCCGTTCTCCGCAGGGATCAACGCCCGGTGGTAAGGCCTCGAGGAACGTTCGATCGATGGCCCAACCGGCAAATCGCGGCGGCACCTTCGTTGGATCGAGGCTCGCTACTTGGGCTACCACCCCGGCCCGGAGCATGTTTCGGATCAGTAAGTCGGTTCGGCTGCCCCAGAGCGGAAACTCCGGCACCAATCCCAACGGCTCGAGCAGCCGCTCCCGGTACGCCCGGACATCCGCCAGGAAGAGGTCACCAAACGCCACCCCGGTGATCCCGGTCTGCTCCGCGACCTGCCGGAGCGTGCCGGCAAACGCAAACTCGTAGAACTCGTTGGTGCAGGGATACGGCAACTCAACCTCGAACAGCGGCAAACCGACCAGCGCGGCCTGGTGGCGAAGCACGCTCCGGCGCACCCCGTGAATCGCCACCCGGTCAAAATCCCGGGTCACCGTCGTGATCAGCGCCGCCACTTCGCGGCGCTGCTGGCGAAGCAGGTGCAGCGACCACGCCGCGTCCTTGCCGGTGCTCCAGGCCAACGCAATCGCCATGTGACCTAATGGTTAATCCCAAACCCGATGGTGACTCGCCGGCCGAGTGCCGGAAAGCCGTACGCCTCTTCATACCGCGATCCGAATACGTTCTCGAGCCGGGCCTCCACCACCAGCCCCGATCCGAACCGCCATCCGCCGTAGACCCGGGCATCGAGGTAGTCGCCCGGGTTGACCCGGCGGAACGGGAAGACGTTGAAATCGCTGTCCTCGCGGCCCAGGGCGCCGAACATCCCAAGGCCGGCCGTCAACGCCTGGTGCCGGAATCCGAGGTCGGCGGCCACCGCATGCCGCGGTCGGCGAATCAGGCGTTCCTCCTCGGCGCTCGGCGCGTCAAGGTCGATCGCGTCGGTAAAAGTGTAGCTCAGCCGGCCGTCGAATGCGCCGCGCTCCGCCCGCGCCGAGGCCTCGACACCCCGGGTCCGGGCCCGGGCAATGTTGATGTTCCGCCCGAGTTCCGGATAGTCCGCCGACTCGAAGCCGATCAAATCGGTGAGCCGGTTCTCGAACACGGTGACACTCGCGACGGCCCGGCCGCCATCGAAGAACCGATCGATGCCGGCGTCGATCCCGCGGGAGCGTTCCGGGCGGAGACCGGGATTGGCCTTCTGGAACGGGCTTCCGAACCGAGCGGCGAGACTCGGGGGCATGAACCCGGTGCCGATGGTTGCCCGAAACTTGAGATCAGCCGCCGGGAGGAAGTAGGCGGCCGTGATTCGGCCCGTGGTCCGGGCCGAAAAGGTGGTGTAGTCGTCATGCCGGGCGCCCACCGAGACTACCAGGTTCCGATTCGGGGTCGCGGTGAGTTCGGCGTAGCCGGCCCGGAGCCGCTCGTCGCGCCGGCCGTCGTTGTCGGTCACGTCGCTCCACTCCGCGTTGATCCCCGCGATCGCGGCCACGGTTCCGCTGACCGCCACCCGATGCTGCCAGTCGGCCACCCACCGGGTGGTTTTCAGGCGCGACACGAACTCGTCACCCCCGTTGTATCGGCTCCTGCCGCGCAGGAAGTATCCTTGGCCGCCTAACGTCAGCCGAGTGGACCACCGGGAGCTGGGCTGGGCATTGAGATACGCGGTGGCAAGCGAATGGTCGAACGTCGTGGTGGCGGACGGTGTGGCGTTGCTGGTCCGGATGTCACCCGGGCTCACGACCGATTGCTGCAGTCCCCGAACCGTGGCGCCGATCGCGAGCGTGGGGCTGGCGCGGTACTCGATCCGGAGGGCTTGGGTCCGTTGGTCGTAGGCGTTGTCGGGTCGTTCGTTCTGGACGTCGGCGCCCGAGAACGAACTCACCAACCGAAACCGCCCGCTGCCGGCTGCCACCGTCGCTCGGCCCCGGTAGGTCCCGAATGCGCCGGCCTCGGTTCGCGCCGTCACGCTGGTCCCCGCGTCTCCAAGCGCACTTGAGATCGCCACCACCCCGCCGATGGCCGCCCCGCCGAACGAGGTGCTCTGGGGGCCTCGGGCAATTTCCAGCCGGTCCGACCCGCCGAATTCAAACCCGCCGAGCAGTGCTCCCGGGTTGGCGTTGGCGTCATTGACCCGGATTCCGTCGATCAGGATCAGGGTCTGGTTCGAGTTGACACCCCGGGTGAAGAGCGAGGTAGTGCCCCCGAGGCCACCAGTACCGACGACGCCAAGGCCGGGCAGCAGGCGCAAGGCATCGGACAATCGGGTGATCTGCCGGCGAGCCCGCTCCTCGGCGGGCAACACGTCCGCCGCGAGAGCGCGGACCCGGGCGGCAATCACCTCGCGACTGGCGGTGACGACCAGCTCCCGAAGCCGGACCGAATCCCGAGGCTGCTGCGCGATGAGACATGATGGAACGACGAGCGCGGCGACTGCCGCGATGACACGGATGGAGTGAGACATCGGTGGGTTACCTAGAGACCAGGGTATCCCGAACGAATGGCGCAGACAACAATAGGTTGCCTCGCCCCGCTCCCTCCCCCGAGGGAATTCGTGCGGGCGAGACAAGGGCCGGTCTCCTGGCTCAAGGGCCGTTCGCGATGCCTTCCCGCGGCCGGCTTTGGCCCCAGTGGCAACTAAACTCGCGAACGAACTGATCCCTCTTACAGTGGCGGGGCCGCGTCGGCTTTGAACCGAACTTCCGGGAGGCCCTGTCTCTCGATTGCGCGCCAACACTACCCCCCGCGGTCGGTTTCAGCAAGGCTCGCGAAATCGGGGGCCACCGATGTAACCTCCGGCATGATGTTTCTCTGGTTGGCGCTCGCGGTCTCGGCCGATTTGCCCGGGGTGGCCATCGAACAGCGCCTGGCCGATCGGTTCAAGGTCGGCGTCGGCGATACCATTGCTCTGACCCCGGCGGCCGACCAGCCGGCTCGTCGGTTCATCGTCGAAGCCATTTACCTGCCCAGGCCCGACCCCGCCACCGCCCTCCGGGGGGAATATCAGCTTCGCTTTCACCTCCATGATTTGGCGGCCATGCTGGGCTATCCCGACCGAGTCGATCGGATCGGTGTCGCGGTCACGCCCAATGTTTCGCCCGACAGCGCCGCTGGCCGGCTCGACCAATTGGCGTTCGGATACCGAGCCTACCCGTCCGCCGCCATTGCCGCCGAATCTTCCCAGACCTTCGCGGTGGTAAGCCGGTTTCATCGGGCCATCGGCCTGATCGCGATCGTGGCGAGTGCGGTGTTCCTGCTCTGCATCATGCTCCTCAAGGTCGAGGAACGCCGCCTCGATGCCGCGGTCATGCGGATGATCGGGATCAGCCGGACCACGATCTTCACCGCCTTCGTGCTCGAAGCCACTCTGATTGCGGCGGTCGGGTCGGTGGTTGGAATCGGACTGGCCGCCGCCGCCGGGGCGATCACCAATTGGGTCTATCAGCGCCGGTTCGAGACGTCGCTGGTCTTTGCCTACCTGACCCCCGACATCGTGGCGCTCGGCGTCGGTCTGTCCCTCGTGTTGGGGATCGGCGCGGGCGCCCTCGCGGCGGCCAGGCTGGTTCGGGCTCGGCCGTTGGCGCTCTGGCGGCGGGCCGCGTGATCCTCCCGCTCGTCACCAAAAACCTTCGCCGCCATCCGGTTCGGACCGGCCTGGTGGTGTTAGGCATCGCGGTAGCCGCGGCACTCTTGCTCGACATGGTCATGCTCTCGGGCGGGATGGAGCGGTCGTTCAGCCAAATGCTCTTGAGCCGGGGATTTCAGATCCGGCTCTCGCCGAAGGGCACCTTGCCCTTCGACACTGAAGCCACCATCGCCAACATCACCCCAGTCCTCGCGGGCTTGGCCGCCGATCCCGACATCGAAACCGCCGGCCCGGTGGTGGCCGGCTCGATTCACACCCCGTCGGGTGACAGCCTGGTCACCCTGGTCGGCTATGGTGTCGATCCGGAGGGGCAGGGCCTCTATCAGCTGGAACGGGGAGCCGATCTCGGATCCTCGGACACCACCGGCGTCTTGGTGAGCGCGCCCGTCGTCGTCGCCATCGGTTGGCAGGTCGGCGATACCGTCACCGTCTTGGGCCGCCTCGATCCGCAGTCGGCGCAAGCGGCAGTCGAGCTGCGGCTCGTGGTCAGGGGCGTGGTCCGCTGGCTCTATGACGCCCGGGGCCAGCGCTCGGTCGGGGTCAATTTTCGGGTCATGCAGCAGCTCGGCCGGTTTCCCGACCGTGACGTGGCCTCGATGGTCATGATCAAGATTAAGGACGGCGCCGACGTCGAGGCCGCCGCCACCCGGATCACGGCGGCCTATCCGACCATCGGGGTCAACAGTGTCGCGGCCATGGTGGTCCGGTTTCGAACCCGCCTCGCCTATTTCCAACAACTCTCGTTGATTCTCGCGACCATTAGCCTCGTGGTCGGCGTGTTGCTGGTGGGAACCATCCTGACCATCGCCGTCAACGAGCGGAGCGGTGAGATCGCGGTGCTCCGGGCCATTGGGTTTCGGCGGGTCCGGATTGTCCGGCTGGTGATGACCGAAGGCGCCGTCCTCACGGTCGTGGGTGCGGGGCTGGGCGTTGGCCTCGGACTGGTGACGGCGCGATACCTCGATGCCATCTTGACCTCGTTCCCCGGGCTTCCGGCGGCGATTTCGTTCTTCGTGCCCGATCAACGGAGTATCACCATCGCGTCGATTAGCGTCCTGCTCTCGGGCATCTTGGCCGCGGCCTACCCGGCTTGGCTGGCCGCGCGGTTGCCGGTGGCCGAGGCGCTCAGGGCGGATGCGGAGTGAACCGAGCCTGGTCGGCAACGCTCCTCTTGTTAGGCGCTGGTGTGGCCTGGACCGGCCCCGCAACCGCCCAGTCGGTGGTCCGAGGAGTCGTCCGGTCGGATTCCGGCTCGCGGCGTCTCCTGGGTGCGCGGGTCCGCCTCGAGCCGATTGGCCGGGTCGCGCAGTCGGACCTGCAGGGGCGGTACCGGCTCGACAGCCTCCCCGCCGGGCGCTATGCCGGCCGGGCCCAAGCCATCGGGTACCGGGCCGTGGAATTCGAACTGGTGCTCGGCCCCGCCGACACGCTCGATGTCGATATCGGTCTCACCCCTGAAGTGGCCCGGCTTCCCGACCTCGTGGCGAAGGCACCGGAGGCCAAGTTTCAGAGCGCCAAGATGGAGGAACTCGAACGGCGCCGTCAGATGGGGCTCGGAAAGTTCCTGACCCGGATCGACCTCAAGGGCAAGGAAGCGTTGCCGCTCAGCAACGTCCTCCGGGGCTTGGCCGGTGTTCGGTTGGTGATGCGCCCGTCGAATTGCGGCGGTGGATTCGCGGCGGCCACCGGCCGGGGGGGAGGAGCGTCGAACGATATCCGACTGCACTGCCCGGCGAGTCCGCAGATTGGGTTCTCTGAAGCCTGTTATCTTTCAGTGTACCTCGACGGGGCGCAAATCTGGGCCTGGAATCAGCCCGACCCGCCGAATATCGATGACTACCTGGTCGGCTCGCTCGAAGGCATCGAAGTGTATCGCGGGCCGAGCGAGCTGCCGCCCCAGTTCCAGAGTACGGGCACGCCGTGCGGCGCGATCCTGCTCTGGACCAGGACGGGCGAGGACTCGTGACCGCAGAGGGCCGCGATTCCCTTCCTTGGCTCGCACTGGGGCCACCCGCCGACATCGCAATTGAGGAGGTCCACTTGAGGGTTAAGTCGGTTGGTGCCGACCACCAAGCATTGGTGCTCTGGGCTGCCGACTGCGCCGAGCACGTCCTCCAATACTTCGAAGCCCAGCGGCCAGCCGACCACCGGCCCCGCCAAGCCCTCGAATCGGCCCGGGCCTGGGCCCGAGGCGAAATCCGGTGTGGCGCCGCCCGCGCCGCCGCGGTGGCCGCCCACGCGGCTGCTCGCGATGTTGATGAAGGGCCGGCCCGTGCCGCCGCCCGCGCTGCCGGTCACGCGGCGGGAACCGCTCACCTGGCCGCGCATGCCCGCCACGCGGCCGCCTACGCGGCCTCTGCCGCCCTGGCTCCCGAGGCCGAACGCGAGTGGCAGTCCCGACGCCTGCCGGACCACCTTCGGCCGGTCGCAACGGACTGACGGGAACCCGCTCGATCCGGCCCCGGTGGCCTGAGTAGATTACCCCAATGAAGTCGTTCTTCGTTCTCGTGGCGCTGGCAGGCCTCGGCGCCGGCTGCGCCGACCGGTCAAATCCCCTGCCCGGGCTGATGCGCCTCGTCGTCGAGCCCGCCGGCCAGGCCTTTGACCTGGTGCTCTACCCCGCCACCGGCGCCCGGATCAACTCCCGCCTCAAACCCACCATCGAGCTCGAAGGCGGCGGCCGTCTGACCCTTGATTCCCCCTCGATGACCGCCGACAGCGCCTACTTTGCCGCCCCACCCCGGATCCGACTGGCCCGAGGTCAGGGCCGGATCGAGGGCACCCTCAGAGTAGGCGTGTGTCCCCCGGGCCAGAATGTCTGCCAAGCACTCGTCGTCCCGGTGTCCGAGCCGGTGCCCGCCACATGAAGGTGGTCGCCGCAAAAGAACTGGCGAAAACCTACTCGATCAACAGCCGGCCGGTCTCGGCCCTTCGGGGCGTTTCCCTCGACATCGACCAAGGCGAGTATGTGGCCATCACCGGGCCCTCCGGCAGCGGCAAATCCACCCTGCTGCAACTCCTCGGCGGGCTCGATCAGCCAACCAGCGGGTCGCTTGAACTGATGGGCACCGCCGTCGAGCAACTCTCCGATTCCGAACTCACCACCCTCCGGCTCACCAAAGTCGGGTTCATCTTTCAGCGCTTCCACCTGATGCCGGTCCTCACCGCCCGAGAAAACGTCGAACTTCCGATGGCCGAAGCCGGCGCGTCGCGCTCCGCCCGCTCCGCCCGGGCCCGCGAACTCCTCGCCTATGTCGGCCTGGCAGACCGGATCGACCACCGGGCCACTCAACTCTCTGGCGGGGAAATGCAGCGGGTGGCCATTGCCCGAGCGCTCGCCAATCGCCCCGCCCTCATCCTGGCCGATGAACCCACCGGCGAACTCGATGCCGTGACGGGTGACCAGATTCTCGGTCTGTTCGACCAGCTTCATCAGGACGGGGTAACCGTGGTCGTCGTGACCCACGATGAGCGGTTGGCCGGACGAGCCGCGCGCCGGGTCTCGCTCCTCGATGGTCGAGTTAACAAGGACGAGCGTGCCCCGGGCTGATTTTCGGACGGTCCTGACGCTGGCGTTCCGTCATCTCTTCGTCAAACCCGGCCGGGCGATGGTGCTGTGGTTCGGGTTCGCGGTCGGCGCCGGCGTGATGATGGTGCTTCTCTCGGTCGGCGAAGCGATGCTGATCCAATCGCGCGATGTGAATTTGGTCGGGGGCGGGCAGGTGACCGTGCTGCCCGAAGGCATTGACCTCGAGGGACTCCGCACCGGTTCGATGGGCGGGCTCTTCTTCGGAATCGACCGGGCCCGGTTTCTGGAGCGGCAGTTGGTCGGCGGCAAACGGCTCGACGACGTCATCCGCGCCACCTCGCCGGTCATCGAACACAAACTGGTCTACCTCGAGCAGGGCGGCCAACTGCTGACCCTCCGCGCCGGCGGCGAACTGCCTTCGGGGGCACGGGCCGTCGGCGCCGGCCTCAACGTGGTCGCCGGATCGTGGGACGATAGCCCGGACGACCGCCGCTTTGCCCGGCCCACGCCCGAACAACTGTACCACGAACTCGACCGGTTCCACGTCCCGGTCGCTGATTCGACTTGGGCCGAGTGGCACTACTTCAACGTGGCCCCGAGCCCCGACGAGTGGTGGTACATCACCTATATGGTCGGGGGTTCGGGCCAGCTCTTGGTGACCCGGCACCGCGCCGGCCGCCCCCCGGCCCGCTACGAATCGGCTGCTCCGCTCGGGGCGGTTCGCTACGACACCGCGTCCGCCGACCTCTCGATCGGTCGCCACACAGTAACCCAACGCGACGGCCGGTACCGGATTCAGGGCAGCGCCTCGGGGCCATCGGGCTCGGTCCGGTTCGACCTCACGGTGCGGCCGGAGCCTAACGCCTACTTCCCGCCGGTTGAACTCAAGAGCGACCGGGTCCTGTCCGGCTACGTCGTTCCCGTCCTCCGCGGCACGGCCACCGGCACCCTGTGCGAGGGCACCGAGTGCCGCGAACTCACCGACGTCGCGGCCTATCACGATCACAATTGGGGGGTCTGGCGGCAAACGACCTGGAACTGGGGCCAGGCTCGAGGAACCCGGATGAGTCTGGTCTACGGCGGGGTCCTCACCAACGACAGCGCGAGTAACGCGTCCGGGTCACCCTACTTCCTCGCCGCGGTCGATTCGCAAGGCGTCCGGCAAATCCTCCGGTTCAGTTCGATCGATTATCGAGAGGGCGCCTTCTCCCTGATTGCCGTCCGGGAGCCGGACACCCTCCGCCTCGACGTGACGGTTCGGAATACCCAAACCACTCCGATCGGAACCGGGGCCGCCCGGCT
>SHZU01000019.1 GCA_009692115.1 Gemmatimonadota bacterium
ATCGGCGCCGCCACCGGCGCGGCCAGCGGCTTCACGGCCACCGTGACCAACAGTACGATCACCTCGACCCTGGACGAGTGTACGGTCCGAGTCGGTGGTGGCGCACCGAGCGCGATCGATGGTGTGGTTGTCTGCTCCTGACGCTCCTGCCTGGGCCGGCGCCATCGTCTCTGCTCAGCCGCTCTGGGTCTTCCCCGGGCGGTTTTGGGCGTTGAAGGGACTCGACGGATGAGAGTGCTCCTGCTCGATGCCGACGGATCGCTGAAGCATACGATCGCGCCTTACTTGGAAGACGTCGGCTACGAGGTGATTGCCTGGCGCGATCCCGAGGCCGCCCTGCTCGAAGCCCAGGCCTCTGGGATCCGGACGATCCTCTGCGATCTGGCCTTCCCCGCCGATGGCGGCCTCAACTTCCTCCGCCGCTATCGGAGCGGCGGCGGTACCGGCGTCGTTTTGGTCTGCGGCGGCCCCTCCGAATCTGCCAGCGCGGGTGCCGCGCTCCGGGAAGGAGCCGATGGGTTCCTCCGGACGCCGGCCTTGCCTGAAGAGATTCTGATGGCCCTCCGCCAGACCGACGAACGGGAGCGGCTCCGGCACGAGGCGGCCACCCTCCGCGCCACCATCGGCTCCCGCGGGCTCGAGCCGATGCTGGTGGCCAAAGACCCCAAGATGCGGACCATTCTCGAAGTGGCGGCCCGCGCCGCCGCCTCGGACCAAGCCGTGCTGATCACCGGCGAGCGGGGCACCGGCAAGGCGCTCCTCGCCCGGGCCATGCACCGCTTCAGCCGCCGCGGTGACGGGGCGTTCGTCGCCATCGATTGCCACGCTACCCCTGATTTCTTCTCGGCCGGGGGCGGCCCCGAGACCCAGGACCCCGGCGACCCGACCAGTGTGTGGCGATCGGCCAGCCGGGGTACCCTGCTGCTCGAAGACATCGAGCAGCTCACCAGCGAAAGCCAGAGCTACCTGGTGTCGCGCCTGGCCCCGAATGGGAACGGCAAGTCCGGGGGCCTCGCCGTCTTGGTCGACACCGACGTCAGGTTGATGGCGACGGCCGAGGCCCAGCTGGGCCGGCTGATCGATGAAGGCAAACTCCGCCCGGAATTGGCCCAGCGCCTCGGGATGACCACGCTCGACCTCCCCTCGCTCCGCGAACGGCGGGACGACATCCCGGCGCTGGTGGCGCATTTTCTTCAGCAAGTCGCGGCCAAGACTGGCCGCCCGATCAGTATCAGCCCCCAAGCCATGGCGGCCCTGGTGGCCTACTCCTGGCCCGGCAACGTGCGGGAACTCCGTCAAGTCGTCGAACGAGCCGCGGTGCTCAGCCAAACCGGCAAACTCGATCGGACCGATTTCCCGATCTTGGCCAGCGCCGGGAAGTCGGGACAGAACGGCGCGGCGAGTGAGTTTGCGCTGAAGCCGCAGGTCGAGGCCTTCGAGCGGGAGATCATCCTCCGGGCGTTAGCCGCTTGCGGGGGGACCCGACGGGAGGCCGCTCGGTTGCTCCGAATCAGTCTTCGGACCTTGTTCTACAAACTCCGTCGGTACGGCCTCGCCTGAGTCACCCCAGTCGCCCGATTCGCGGCGATTGGCTCCGGTTGGCGTTCAATTGGTTACCACTGCAGGACTCCCTGCCATGAGCTTGTTCCCATGGCTATTAATCGCGCCGGATTTACTCTCCTCGATGTGATGTTCGCCCTGGTCGTACTGACCGTCGGGCTCGCTCTGCTTGCCCGTCTGACGGTTACCACTAGCCAGGCCGCCGCCCACGGCCGCCGGTGGACCCTCATGGCCACGGCCGCCGAGCGCGAACTGACCCGATTGGAACGGGACTACCGTCAGGCGGCGCCGAATTGTGTTCCGCCGCCGTCGGCCAGCCGGACGACACCCGATGGGATCGATCTCGACTGGTCGGTTCGGCCGGACTCGGTTCATGTCGAAGTGGTTCTCGAGGTCCGAGGCATGGCGGCCGGGCGGCGGCTGATCGACACCATCGTGACGGGGTTCCCATGCCGGTAGCCGGCCGGCGGGGCGTGACGCTCCTCGAGCTCTTGGTGGCGATGGTGGCGGCGGCCTTCCTCGGGTCGCTGGTGCTCGGCGCCTCGGCCACCGTCACCGCGGTGCTCCGGAACCGGGTCGAGCGGGTTGGGGCCGAGGTCGCGGCCCGGGCCGTCTGGGGCGTGATTCGGTTCGACTGGGCTTCGTTCGGCAGTGACTCGGTTGCCGGGCCGGACCTCGGGACCCTGACGGCGGGCGCGGTCACCTACCGTGCCGACCGTGGGTTGGTCTCGGTTTGCCGGCTGGTGCCCGATACGGTGGTCATTGCGTCCACTCGCTTGGTCCGATGGGTCGCTCGCCGGCCGGTGGCCGGTCGCGATAGCCTGCTTCTGTATGCCCCAGGCGACTCGGCCGCGGGCATCGACGCTTGGGTCCCGGTGCCGTTGCTGGCGGGCCCGTACGTCGGCACTTGCCCCTCCGGTGCCCCCGGCGACCGGTTCACCACCAGCCTTGATTCTGGAACCGTGGCTCGGCGGCGGCTCAGGAGCCCGGTGGTGGCCCGGCTGGTGGAGACGGTCGGGGCCCGGATCTACGGTGCCGGGACCCTCTGGCAATTCGGGATCGAGGGGCTTTCCGCCGGGGCTTCGATTCAGCCGGTCGCGAGCAACCTGGCCGGCCCGACCGGTCTTCAAATTTCTGGATGGGACTGCGGCGGAATGGCCGGTTCTCTGGCGTCCCTTTGCGGTGCCGATGTCGAGCTCCGGGTTATGACGAAACGAGACCTCGGCCTCGGGGCGGGACGAGGTCCGGTCGGGTTCGACAGCCTGAGCATGTCGGTCCGATTCGAGAACCGGCCATGATGATCGTGGCGCTTGGGGTCTTGTTCTCCGTGTTCCTCGCCATCGGGGTGGCGGCGCCAGTCGCATCGGTTGAGATCACTGCGGGTCGCCAGGCGTTCCAGACCGTCAAGGCCGAGGCAGCTGCCAGCCACGCCCTCACTGAGATGCGGAGCCGGTCGTGGCTGGATTCGGTTCGAGCCCAGCCGATCGGGTTTCGGGATTCGGTGGGTCCCGGGGAGGTGGAACACCTCGCCCCCGGCCTCTGGCTGATGTCGGCGGCTGGGATCGTGGCCGACCAAAGCGGCCGCCCGCTTGCCCGGGCGGTTCGAGGGTGGTTGGTTCAAGATGGCGCGGCGCTGGGCGATCCGCTTAAGCGACCAATTTTGATTCGGCGGTATCGGGTCCGCCGATTTCAGTAGCGGTTCGCTCAAGCCACCGGGAACTTTGCGAAATTTTGCGACGGCTGGCTCGGTGCAAGTCTCGTAAGGTGCTCGAGATCTAGATTGTAATGCGTTGTCTTTGTTCGGTTTACGTATTGCAATGCCAGGAACATCAGAAGGCGTTAGGCTTGGCATAGGCGTTGCTTGTACATAGCATTCTGGCGAGGTTCCAGAGCGCGGAATTTCGGTCGGTACAAAATCCCTGATGATACCTTCAAACCGTTGCAGCAAAAGAATTTGGATGCCGTGACTCAGAAAATGTCACGTGCCTGACAAAACGTTGTGCTCCTGAAGCCAAACCGTCAACTATTTTGGCACCGGTGCGAAGTATGGGATTTTTCAACCGCAATAGGACCACGGTCGGCCTCGACATCGGGAGCGGACTCATCAAGATGGTGGTGGTCTCGCATGGGTCCGGCGAGCCGATTCTCTCCAAGGTGGGCATGCGAGCGCTGGTTGACGACGCGATCGTCGAGGGCGAAGTCATGGATCCAGGGATCGTCGCGGAGGCGGTTCGCGGCTTGTTCCAGGAGCTTGGCATCAAGCCCAAGAACGTCGTCACCGCGGTCGGTGGCCGGGACGTGATCATCAAGAAGATTCCGATGGACCGGATGAAGGAAAGCGAAGCCCGCGAACTGATCCGCTGGGAAGCGGAGCAGCACGTGCCGTTCGACATGGACAACGTCGAACTCGACTTCCAGATCCTCGATCCTGAGGCCGAGGGTCTGCAGATGTCGGTGCTCCTGGTGGCGGCCAAGCGGGAATTGGTCGCAACCAAGGTGTCGCTGTTGAAAGACATCGGGATCGAGCCATCGGTCATCGACGTCGATGCCTTCGCGCTCCACAATGCCTTCGAAATCAACTATCCCGATGCCATGAAGGGCATCGTCGGTCTGGTCAATATCGGCCACGAAATCACCAACGTGAACATCCTCGACGACGGGGTTCCGGTGCTGACCCGCGATCTGCCGCTGGGCACCCGGCGGTTCCGCGAGGATCTCCAGCGGGAACGCGGTCTGTCGTCCGATGAGGCGCACAAGCTGCTCCAAGGTTTCGAAGCCTCCGACATTCTGACCCCATTCTTGCTGAGCCGGGGCGAGGAGTTGGCGGTCGGGGTGGAACGAGCCGCCGGGTTCCTCCAGGCGTCGAGCCGGTTGTTCCTCTCCGGTGGCGGCGCTCGGATTCCCGGTCTGGCCAAGGTGCTCGGTGAACGGCTCAAGATGCCGGTGCAGTTGGCGAACCCGCTCGAGCGGATCCAAGTGGCCGATGGGGTGTTTGATTCGATGAACGTGGATGAAGTGGCGCCGCTGCTCATGCTGCCCGTCGGCCTTGCCTTGCGGCAGGCGGCGTGACCGAAGAAGGAGGCAACAGACTTCGATGATTACTATCAATCTCAATCCCGGGCACAAGCGCGCCAAGAACGCGTCGCCGATGGCGGCGATTGGGGCGCACCTCAAGAGCGCCGGGCAGAAGATCAATGATCCGTACCGTCTCGGTGCCCTGGCCGCGAGCGTCGCCTGGCTTGGCTATGTCGGGATGACCCAGCTGGCCACCGGCAACGAGCTTTCGAATCTCGAGCCCAAACTGGAACAGGCCCGCGCCGAGAATCAGCGATTCCGGGCGTTCCTCGGCGAGAAGCGGCACCTCGAATCGGTTCGCGATTCCATTCGAGCCCAGATCGCCACGATCCGGACGGTCGACGGCGATCGGTACGTCTGGCCCCGGATTTTCGATGAAGTGGCCCGGGCCGTTCCGCCGTTCACGTGGCTCACCGACGTCCAGTACGTCGCGAGTGCCCCGGATCCGGTTACCGACACGACCCAGAAGGTCATCGAAGCGCCCCCGGTGCAGGTGGATATCAAGGGCCGCACGGTCGATATCCAAGGCTACACCCGGTTGATTCGCCAGCTTGAAGACTCGCCCTACTTGAAGGATGTGACCGCGATCTCGGCCAACACCGTGTTGGACCAGAATCGGGCAGTGACGGCGTTTGTCCTCAAGGCGACCTACTACCAGCCAACCCCCTCCGCTGCCGGCCCCCGGGCCGAAGCGACGGGCGCCGATCCGGCGCCGCCGGCCAAGCCGACGACCGTCGCGCAGAAGGAGGATTGAACCATGGCGTTGCTCGACAATCCCAAGGCGGCGCCGATGATCGGCCTGCTGATGGCCGGTATGGTCGGATACATGTTCTACTCCGGCGAAGTCGTGAAGCAAATCGGCGTCGAAGGTGTGGCGGTCAAGAAGGAACAGATCAAGTCGGTTCAGGACTCGATCAATTTCCTCGAGGCCCAGACCGACAGCGTCAAGCGTGACCTGGCGCGGGGCACCATCGAAGATCTCAAGAACAAGATCGAGTCGCACCGCGGAACGTTGACCATCCTCCGCCAACTGGTGCCGGAGCGGAATGAAGTCCCGAACCTGCTCGACGATATTTCGACGCGGGCGAAGATCTGGGGCGTCAACCTGGCCGAAGTCGTACCGCAGCCGGTCGTGGCCGGTCCGGCGCCGTTCGATACCTATGCGTACAAGCTCTCGGTCATTGGCCGGTACGACCAGATCGGCGAGTTCCTGTCCGACATCGCCAGTCTGCGGCGGATCATTGTGCCATACGATGTGACGGTGCTGTCGGCGCCGCCGGCTCAGGCCAAAGCGTTAGGCGACGACAACGAAGCCATGCTCGAAGCCAAGTTCCAGATCCGGACGTACGTGAAGGGTGGCCCGGCCACCCCAGAAGGAGGGCAGGGTGGCAACTAAGACGGTCCTCTCGCTCTTCGTCGCGGTGACGCTTGTCGTCACCGGGTGCGGCGGCAGCGAGGAAGCGGAGGTCGAGCAGGGCGCCCTGACGGTCGCCAAGCCAGCCACCAACTCGGCCGCTTTGACCGCACAGCCGGTAGCGCCGGCGGAGTCCGCCTCGGTGGCCGTGGCGCCCGCCGATTCGGCGACGCCCGGGGCCACCGACGACCCCAACTCGATGGAAGGCCGCGAGAGTTTCTCATATGCCGGCGGGAGCCGCGATCCCTTCGTCTTCCTGCCGTCCAACACCATAGCGGGGCCGGAACTCCCGGATCTGCGGTTGGTCGCGATCTACTACGACACTCGGAATCCGAGTGCCAGCGTGGTGGTGATGCGCGAGAAAATCGCCGGCAAGAAGTACACCCTCCGGCCGGGCGACCGGCTCGGACGGATGCGGGTCACGACGATCCGCCCCAAAGATGTGACCTTCGCGATTGACGATTTTGGTGTTGAACGGCAAGAAGCCGTGTCGCTTCGTAAGGTGGAGGAAACCCCATGACCTTGAGTCCCTGGTCCCTGGTGGCGACGGCGTTCCTGTCGCTCGTGGCCGCCCCGAGTGCGCGGCGTGCCGAGCCGACCGATGGTGAAGTCCGGGCCGTACGCCTGGTCTCCGCCCCCGGCCGGGCCGAACTGGTGGTGCAGATCAAGGGTGCCCTGTCGGTCACCGATATGACCCTGGCCGATCCGGCCCGGATCGTCATCGACGTCCAAGGCGCCGTCCTTCCCCCGGCCTTTACGCCCAACTATGACGGCGTCAATCGGGCTGGCGTGGTCGGCATGCGGGTCCGCCAGACCGACAAGACCACCGTTCGTGTCGTCCTGGTCATGGACAAGCTGAAGCCCTACACCGTGACGCAGGAAGACGACGGCATCCGGGTGAGCTTCGGCGCCGACCAGGCTTTCATGGCGTGGTCGACCGGCTCGATCGTGCCGCCGGAGGCCGGCTTCGTCGTGGCTAATGCGCTGTCCAAGGCCGAGCCCAAGGTCGACATCGTCGAGCCCGCTGCGGAGCAATCCAACGAGGCTGCCGGACCGGCCGCCGAACGGCGGCTCACCCGGACCGGCGCCGCTATGACGACCAACCAGCAGCGGCAAGAGCCCCGGCTCACCGTCAGCTGGGACAACGCCAACATTCAGGACGTCATCGCGGGGTTCCAGGCGATCAGCGGCCGCTCGATCATCCTGGGCAAGTCGATCGACGTCAAGATCACCGCCGAAATCCACGATAAACCGTGGCCGGACGCCTTCAAGGCGATTCTCGGCGCCTACGGGTTGTCGGTCCAGGAAGTCGACGGCGGAATTCTCCGGGTCGATGCGCCCGAGACCCTCGCGGCGATCGACTCGCTCGAGCCCCGGGAAACCGCCGTCATCAAGATCAACTATGCCAGTGCCGGCGATCTGGTCGGGACCGTCAAGGCGATCGTGTCGAAGCGGGCCAGCGTGGTGGCCGATACCGGCACCAACTCGCTGATCATTAGCGATTCCCGCTCGGCCATTCCCGGGCTGGTGGATTTTGTCCGCGGCCTCGATATCCGGCCGCCCCAAATCGCGATCCAGGCCAAGATCATCTTCGTTGATCGAACCGACGTCGAGCAACTCGGCTTCAAGTACGATCTGGCCACCGGACAACAGTTCTATAACAAGGTCCTCCAGCGCCCCGACCCGAACAAGGACGGCGAGCCGTACTTGCCGGGTATCAATATCGTGGACCTGGGCGGGCGTTCGATCTCGGCGGTAGCCAACGCGGACGCCTTCATTCCTTCGACGGCGCTCGACCTGACCTACTCGGTCGCCCTGGGCCGCTTCTCGCTGACCAGCTTCCTCTCGGCGCTCGAGCGGATCGACCTGACGGACGTCCAAACCGAACCGGTGATCACCACCAAGGACAACAAGAAGGCGTCCTTGCTGGTCGGGGAAGAAATCCCGATCCGGGTGGTTGACGCGAGCACCCTCGGTGGCGGTGCCGGCCAGGCTCCCCGCGCCACGGTGCAGTTCAAAGAAGTCGGTATCAAGTTGAACGTGACGCCGCACGTCACCAACAACCGGCAGATCGTTCTTCAGATCGAGACCGAGCGTTCGGCGGTCAAGACCTTGTCGGCGGCCGACCTCGGCTTCATCATCGACAAGCAGAACACCAAGAACGAAATCTTGGTGGGCGACGGCGAAACGGCCGTCATCGGCGGCCTGACCGTCACGACTGTGACTCGTTCCAAGACCGGCATTCCGTTGCTTTCGAGCCTTCCGCTTCTGGGCAGCCTGTTCAGCTTCACGTCGAACACCGAAAACCGGAAAGATCTGATCATCCTCGTGACTCCGCGGATCGTCGACGACCAGGACGAGTAGACAAGGGATCGCTCGTCCCGTTCCCTTACCACAACCCGCCGGCGGGGTCTTCGGACTCCGCCGGGGGTTGTTTGATGGCCGTCCGCCGGTCTAGACTCAACCCATGAGCGACGAGCGCGAGCTGGGGATGGACCGGCCGATTTCCCGTCGGGATTTTCTCGATGGGGTCGCGGTCGGGGTGGGTGGAGCCATGGCCCTTCCCAGTCTGCTCCAGGCTTCGCAGGAGGTCCCGAGCTACCCGCCCGCCCTGACGGGGCTCCGAGGCGCCCACGCCGGCGCCTATGAAGCCTTCCACTCGCTCAGGGATGGCACTCTCTGGTCCACCGCCCCCGCACCGGCCTCGACTGGGGAGCGATACGATCTCGTGGTGGTGGGCGCCGGGATCAGTGGACTCGCGGCGGCCCACTATTACCGCCAGGCGCAGCCGTCCGCCCGGATTCTGATCCTCGATAACCACGACGATTTTGGCGGACACGCCAAGCGGAATGAATTCACCCACGAGGGCCGGACCTTTCTGGGCTATGGCGGCACCTTCTCGATCGAGAGCCCGCTGCCCTATAGCCCAGTGGCAAAAGGGCTGCTCCGGGAGCTTGGCATCGATGTCGGCCGGTACGCGACGTATCACGACGCCGGGCTCTACCGGGGCCTCGGGCTCCGGGGGGCCACGTTCTTCGACCGCGAAACTTACGGGACCGACAAACTGGTGTTCGGAGCGCCTGGGAGCGACGGGTTTGCCGCCGCCGCGCCGATTTCCGAGGCTGCCAGGCGGGATCTCAGGCGCCTAACGACCGACCGGTTCGACCCCTACCCGGGGCTCTCGGAATCCGACATCCGGGCCCGGCTCGCCCGGGTCAGCTATGCCGACTACCTGACCCGCGTCCTCGGCCTCGACCCGGGTGTCGTCGCGCTCTACCAAACCGTGCCCCACGGCCTGTTCGGGGCCGGGATCGACGTGGTCCCGGCGCAGGATGCGTACGGACTCGGGCTCCCGGGCTTTGCCGGCCTCCAGCTCGGGCCGGCACCGGGACCGGGGCAGAACTACGACGCCCAGACCACCGAGGAAGCGGAGCGGTTCTTCTGTCACTTTCCCGACGGCAACGCCACCATCGCCCGGCTCCTGGTCCGCCGGTTGATTCCCGGTTCGATCCCGGGGACCTCAGCCGAGGATGTGGTGACGGCGCGGGCGGACTACGGGCGCCTGGACCGGTCGGCCAACTCGGTTCGGATCCGGCTCAACAGTCCGGTGGTTCGAGTCCGGCATGAGGGCGCCACCGGCTCGCGCGTTGAAGTCACCTACGTGGCTGCCGGCAAGCCGGTCACGGTCAGCAGCCGGTCGGTGGTGTTGGCGTGCTGGCACGCCACCATTCCGTATCTCTGTCCGGAGCTCCCAGCGAAGCAGAAGGAGGCGCTCGCGTTCGCGATCAAGATTCCGCTGGTCTACACCAACGTCCTGATCCGGAATTGGACCTCATTCCAGAAGCTCGGTCTCAGTGGGATCTCGGCGCCCGGCGGATGGCACACCGAGGCCCGGCTCGATCTGCCGGTGAGCGTCGGCGGGTACCACCACTCGAGACAACCCACCGATCCGGTGGTGCTCCACCTGGCAAAAGCGATGTGCAAGCCGGGGCACCCGATTCGCGAGCAACACCGACTGGGACGCACGGAGCTGTTCTCGACGCCCTTCCCGACGATTGAGCGGAAGATCCGCGACCAGCTCGGCCGAGTTTTAGGCGCCGGCGGGTTCGACCCGGCCCGGGATATCCTCGGCATCACGGTCAATCGCTGGCCCCACGGCTACGCCTACCAATACAATTCGCTGTACGATGATTTCTGGTTCGAAGGCAAGCCCACGCCCTGTGAGGCGGCGCGAGTCCGGTTTGGCCGGATTGCCTTCGCCAACGCCGACGCGGGCGCCTACTCTTACACCGATGCCGCCATCGATCACGCCTACCGGGCGGTCCAGGACCTGCGACGTTAGGTTGCGCCTCGGGCCTTGGGGGAGAGCGACTCGGCTGGTTGCCGCCGCCGGGCCCGAATCACCTTGGCCGCCTCGAGCCCGAGCAGCGGAATAGCACCCAACCCCAGCAGTAGAAGGCCATGGCCCAACGTCATGCTCGATGCTTTCAGGAAATGGCCTAACGTCGCGTTGTGCTGGCTCAGGATCTGGAGTCCAAACGAGATGGCCACGACCAGGACGAGGTTGCGGTTTGAAAACAACGGGATCCGCCAGACCGGCTTGCTCTCGCTCCTGGCGCCGAAGGAACGGAACAACTCGGCAAAGACCAGCACCGCAAAAGCCGACGATCGAGCCTCCTCGGCCGACAATCCGGTGGGCGCGGACCTGAGCCCGGCCAGTACGGCTTCGGCGGCGCGGTCATGCCAGGTTTCGCGCGGAGGCGGCACGGGAGGGTCGGCGGTCTGGGTCACACCGGATGGGCCAGGATTGCGGGGGTGGGCAGCGTGGCTCCCCGAAGCAACGCGGCCCGGGCTTCCGCCACCATGGCGTCGATGATGGCGCGGGCCGTCGGCCGGTCGTGGATCAGGCCAACGCACTCACCGGCTACGGTTACCACCATGTCGAGGTCCTGCCGGCTCCGGGCGTCGGCGTAGGCCGCGGTCAGGCTCCCGAACGCCGCGGCCGCTTCCGTCTCCCGGTCGGCCCATTGCTCGGTGAGCTTGTTGGTCAGGACCCGAAACGAAAATTCGTCGGGCCACGGTGTGCCGCGAAGCCGGTCGATCGATTTGGTCCGGACCGTGTCGTCGCCGGTGGCCCGCTCGGCTCGGTTGGTGAACGCGGCCGGCGTCAGGGCTTCGGCCGAGGCCCAGAAACGAGTGCCGACGACCACGCCATCGGCGCCGAGCATCAGGGCGGCGGCCAGGCCTCTGCCGTCGGCAATGCCGCCCGCGGCGAGCAGCACGGTGGCGGGCGAATGCCGGGTCAAATAGTCCGCCACCTCGGGAACGAACGGAAGGGTCGAGCGCTGGGCGCCGTGGCCGCCGGCCTCAGTGCCCTGGGCCACGATGACCGATGCGCCGGCCTCGAGCGCCTCATCGACGTGGCGGAGTGTCTGGACCTGGCAAATCAGCTTGGCGCCGCGTTGCCGGATGACTTCGGCAAAGGGGCGGGGGTCTCCAAACGACAAGAAGACACAGCGCGGCGCCCGTTCGAGCGCTTGGTCGAGGGCCGCCGGCGCCCGCGCCAACGCCCAGGTAATGAACCCGACTCCGAAGGGCCGTCCGGCGACCATCGCCAATTCCGTAGCCAAGTCGGGTTCGCCGCCGAGCAGGCCGGCATATCCGCCGCCGACGATGCCGAGGCCTCCCGCATCCGCCACGGCGGCCGCCAGCCTGCCGCCGGTGACCAATGCCATTGGGGCACAGACGATCGGATGCCGGATGCCGAATAGCGCAGTTAAGCGGGTTTGCACGGTGTCAGGCCTGTCGGTCAGTGAGGTCGATCACTCGGGGATCATCATCACGATGCAACGAGGTGACGAGCCCGGCTCGGGCGGTGAGCACCGCCCGCTGATTGAGGTACCCTTTGTCAGTGATCTCGCCGTGGTCGATCGAAGGCGGTTCGGACAGCAACAGGGCCCGGGTCGCGTACCCCGACGTGCCGGCTCCCTCGGCGCGGAGGTTCTCGAGTCCCCGGTGGACCGCCGCCCGGACGGCCGGATCGGCGAGGAGGGTTTCGATTGACGAGTCCGCCGCGGCTGCCGAGGCCAGGTGGCGGCAGGCTGCCACGTTAGGGAACACCAGGAATCCGATTGCCGGCCGGTCGTGCCCGGTGACCACGATGTCCTGGGCCACCGGGGCGAGCGCGGCAATGGCTTTGACCCGCAGCATGCCGACGTTGACCCAAGTGCCGCTGTCGAGTTTGAAATCTTCGGCGACTCGTCCGTCGAATAACAGACCTTGCTCCGGCCGCGTCGGGTCGACGAACCGGACAGCGTCGCCGATCCGATAGAAGCCCTCTTCGTCGAAATGCGCGGCGGTCAGGTCGGGGCGTTTCCAGTATCCCGGGGTGACGTTCGGACCCCGAACCCGGACTTCGAGCTTGCCGCCGTTCGGCACGAGCTTGAGTTGGGTCCCGGGAACCGGAAGGCCGATCACGCCGGATTGGGTCGCTTGGAAGTTGCAGTCGACGGCGAGGGGCGCGGTTTCGGTCGAACCCCAGGAGGAGGTAAGCACCACCGGGCGCCCGACCGTCTCGACGGCCAGGGTGGTGAGCGCGTCCCAGAGGTGCGGTGGCAGGGCGGCGGCGGCGTAGAACACTATCTCGAGCCGGCTGAAGAAGCTCCGGCGGAGTTCCGGGTCGGCCCTGAGAGCGGCCACCAGCATGTCGTAGCCGCGGGGCACGCTGAAATAGATGGTGGGCGCGACACTCTTCAGATTGGTGACGGTCTGGTCGAACAGCCCGGCGGCCGGCCGTCCGCCGTCGAGGTACAACGTGCCACCGTGGCAGAGCACCACGTTGAAGTTGTGGTTGCCGCCAAAGGTGTGGGACCACGGCAACCAGTCGACGATGACCGGCGGATTGGTGGCGAGAAAGGGCCAGAGCTGGGCCCGCGCTTGTTGGTTGGCGGTGAGCATCAATTGGGTGTTGATGACGGCCTTTGGGCTGCCGGTTGACCCCGAGGTAAAGAGAAATTTGGCGATGGTGTCAGGCCCGATGCGACCAAACCGCTCGGCCACCGCCGCGGAATCGAGTTCGCGGGTCAACTCCTCGAAGGGGACGACACCGTCCAACCGGTCTCGCGCCGAGCCCGAGACCACCACCGGGTTCCGGTCGGCGCGGATGGCGGCCAAGGCCGGGCCATAGCGAACGTGGTCCGCGACGTAGATCACACCGGGCTCCGCCTGATCGAGGATGCTTCGGAGCTTGGCGAAATCCCGGGACTGGGTCGAGTACGCCGGCGAGACCGGGGCAACCGGAATCCCGGCTTGCATGGCCGCGAGGCTGAGCAGGGCGTGCTCGACGCTGTTGTCCGATAAGATGGCGACGGGTCGCTCGGCGGAGAGGCCGTGACGGAGGAGCCACGTGGCAATCCGCTCGACGCGATCGCGGGCTTCTGCGTAGGTGGGGCCGGTCCACAATCCATCGGAGCCCCGTTCCTGGAGAAACAATCGGTCGGGTGCGACCAAGGCCCAGTGTTCGAGCCACGTGCCGACGGCGCGGGCCGGGGTCCCGAGCGGTGTCGGGCAACAAAGACGGATGGTCCCGTCCGCCCGGCGCTCGAGGGATACCTCGGGGTTGGCGAACAGTCGGGAGGGTTGAGTCATGTCGTTGTCGGTTGCTGGGAAAGCTGCCAGATCATCGTGTCCCGGGGTGCGCCGGACGGCGTGGTGGAATTGCCGACGAGGGTGGTCGTGTGACGAAAGCCGAGTCGCTCGGCCACGGCCGCGCTCCGGGTGTTCAGGGGGTCGCAGCGGATCACGACCTCGACCATGCCGGGCAGGTCGAGGGCGGCCCGGGCGGCCTCGGTGAGGTAGCCCATGCCGGTTACGTCGGAGCGGAGCCAGTAGCCGAGTTCCACTCCGTCGGGCGTGGGATGCAAGCCGAGGCCGCCGAGCACCGCAGTCTCGTCGGGCGGAAAGACGCCGTAGAGCCAGCGGGCCCCGGCGTCGAAGTCGGCGCTGAACTGGGCCAAGCGGAGGCAGAGCTCCGGTAGTTCCGTCGGCTCGGCCGCTGCCCACGGCATCCAGGCTTGGAGGTGTCCGAGGTTCGCGTCGATCGCGGCCTTCAACAGCCGGGCGTGCTCCGGTTGCCACCGATGCAGGACCAGCCGATCGGTCGGGATGCGGTCAGGAGGCGGCCACACCATGATCTTCGGTTCCTCTATGTCGCGTAGTACAACACGGCTACGAAGTGGCAGGCGGTGCCGGCCAGGACGAACAAATGCCAGACGAAATGGCCGTAGCGGAGCCGGTCGGCGGCGTAGAACCCGACGCCCGCCGTGTAAGCCACGCCGCCGGCCACCAACCAGAATAGTCCCCAACCGGGCACCCGCTCGGAGAGCGGCTTCGCGGCGATCAGGATCAGCCAGCCCATCGCAAGGTACAAGGCGGTCGAGAGCCGGTGGAGGCGAATTTCGCCGACTGATTTGATCACGACGCCGGCCACCGCGAGGGCCCAGATCAGTCCGAAGAGGGTCCAGCCCCAGGCTCCCCGCAGGACGCCGAGCGTGAACGGGGTATAGGTCCCGGCAATGAGGAGGTAGATCGCGCCGTGATCGAAGATCTGAAACAGCCGTTTGGCCCGCGTTGGGGCGAGGGCATGATAGAGCGTCGAGGTGAGGTAGAGGAGTGCGGCGGTTGCGGCGAAGATCACCGCGCCGACCACGGCGGCGGCGCCGTGGGGCACGGCACCGATGACGAGCACCGGCAGCGCCACCAACGCCGCCAGAAACCCGACCCCGTGGCTCACGCTGTTGGCGATCTCTTCGCCGAGCGATTGAGGTCGATGTTGGTCGGTGGAACTCGCTGCCATAGGTCTCCTCCGTCGACCCGCAATGTAAGACGGGTGGCGCATGGAACGCAGGATCGGCAAACTCACGGGGCACTACATCGTGTGTGGCTACGGCCGGGTTGGTGAACAGGTCGTCCGCGATCTCGAGCAGCAGGGCCAAGCGGTGGTGGTCATCGAAACCGGCGCGGGCGCGGTGGCGCGTTTGGAGGACCGGCATCCCCGTCTGCTTGGCGACGCAACCGATGAAACCGTGTTGGCCGCCGCGGGCATTGCCCGGGCCGAGGTGACGCCGGCCTTAGAACGGAGTGTATTCCGGAGGGGTCACGCCATTCATCCGGAGGTATGGCACAGTCTGCCCCAGGGTCCACGGGAAGTGGTCCAGTAACTCCATCAGCGCCCGATACCGGGGAAGCTTCTTGCCGAATTGGACGATCTCCTCGGTCATCGCGGCATCGCTCACGCCTCGGAGCATTTGGATGGTGTGATCCATGGCCGCCACGCCAAACGCCCGAAGGGCAGGCTTGCTGTGGAGGTAGACCGCCGAGTCGCCGAAGGCAGGCACTTTCTGCGATCCGGTGATCGCTGAGTGGGCGATGAACGCGTCGCCCGCCGCGGTATGCTCGATCTGCTCCGCGAAGTTCCGGACGCCCTTAGTGGGCCGAAAGCCAAGCATCGAGTCCGGGGCGGCATCGATGTACTTGAGCAGGGAGGCCTTGTGAATCTCCACCATGGCAATGAGGGCCGATTGGGGGATGAACTTCTGGGCGACGAGGGGGCTGGCCGCCCACGGGAGGAGAGCCAGAGCGGTCAGGAGTTGGAACGGGCGCATCGAAGCCTCGGGGTTGGGGCGGTGAACGGCGGTGGCCGGGGAAGTTGCCCTCGGTGGTCTGGACAACGCAAGGATCGCGGCCCGCTCCCCTTTGACCGGGTGGCCCCGGTAACTTTCCTTGACTTGATCGGGGCCCCTGGACCCCGGACCGCTCCCAACCCGTGAGATTGCCATGGAAGAACCCACCAGCCCCGAACGCCGACCCGACCTCATTTCCGAGCGCCTGTTTCGGACCCGGACCGTGATCATTGCGGGCGAGATCAACCAACGCCTCGCGGCGGTCATTACCGGACAATTCCTGGCGCTTGCCGCCGAATCGTCCGATCCGATTACCCTCTTCGTCAACAGCCCGGGCGGCCACGTCGAGTCCGGGGACAATATCCACGACCTGATCCGGTTCATCACCCCGAGAGTCCGGGTCGTCGGGACCGGGTGGGTGGCGAGTGCCGGGGCCCTGATCTACGTCGCGGTGCCGCGGGAGGACCGCTATTGCCTCCCCAACACCAGGTTCCTCCTCCATCAGCCGGCCGGTGGCACCGGCGGCAGCGCCTCCGACATGGAAATCGAGGCTCGCGAGATCATTCGGATGCGCGACCGGCTGAACCGGATCTTTGCCAAACAAACCGGCCAGCCCCTCGAGCGGATCGAAGGCGATACCCACCGCAATTTTTGGTTGACCGCCGAGGAGGCGGTGGCCTACGGAATCGTCGGGAGGATCATCAAAACCCAAGCGGAACTCGACGGCAAGTAGCCTGGGTAACCGGCCGAGCGATCCCCCGTTCGGCCGGGAGTCTGCCGGGCCGATGGGAACTACTCGGCGATCGCCAAGGGTATCGTCGCGGTGGCGGCGCACTCGTTGACGGGCGAACTCGCCGCCAGGCGGGGCCAGTGGTCGGCGGCGGAGCGCGCGTTCTGTTCGGCAATGGCAGCAGGGAACGGATTTACCTACATGGAGCCGCCCTGGTGGATCGAGCCGGTGCGCCACCCGCTCGGGGCTCTGCTGCCCCGGGCCGGAAAACCCGCCGCGGCCCGGTTATGTTGCATCTGGCTTGCCCCCCTGGAGATACCGATGTCCCTCGTGTCATGCCGTCGCCCGACGATCGTCCTGTTCGCGCTGGTCGCTGGAGCGGCCCCGACTCGGGCCGCCGCCCAGGCCAAGGAACCTTGGGCCGGCCTCGACGCCTACGTCGAAGCCGCCATGCGGACGTGGCAAGTGCCCGGCCTGGGCCTGGCGGTGGTCCGGAACGACTCCGTGATCTATGCCAAGGGCTATGGCGTTCGCGAACTCGGTCGCCCCGACCGGGTTGACGAGCGGACGATTTTCGCGATCGGCTCCGCGTCGAAGGCCTTCACCGCCGCGGCCGTCGCGATGCTGGTGGACGAGAAGAAGGTTTCGCTCGACGCCAATCCGGCGCTCTACCTTCCGGGCTTCCAGCTCCACGACCCGTACGCCACCCGGGAACTCACCGTGCGTGACCTCTTGAGCCATCGGAGCGGCCTCGCCCGCGGCGAGTTGGCCTGGTACGGGTCCGGCTTCGACCGGGACGAGATCGTTCGGCGGGTTCGGTTCCTGACCCCGTCCTGGTCGTTCCGGTCGCAATTCGGCTACCAGAACATCATGTACATCACCGCCGGCCAAGTGGTGGCGAAGGTTTCGGGCCGCACCTGGGACGATTTCGTTCGCGACCGGATCTTCACCCCACTCGGCATGACCGCCAGCACCACCAGCATCCGGGACGTGCGCGGCCAGCCGAACGTGTCCTCGCCCCACGCGACGGTGAACGACACGGTCCGCGTCATTCCCTGGCGGGATATCGACAACGCCGGGCCGGCCGGATCGATCAACTCGAACGCGGTCGAGATGGCGCAGTGGGTCCGTCTCCAACTGGGCCGCGGAAGCTACGGCGGGAAGTCGCTGATCTCCCCGCGCTCCGCCGACGAGATGCACCAGGCCCAGACCGTCATCCGGACCGACTCGGCCGCCCGGGCCAACAACCCCGATACCCATTTGCAGGCCTATGGCCTCGGCTGGTTCCTGGAGGATTACCGGGGCCGGATGATGGTCCACCACGGTGGCAACGTCGACGGATTCAGCGCCCTGGTCGGCATGCTGCCGGAAAACCGGTTTGGCGTGGTGATCCTGACCAGCCAGAACGGGAGCGGCCTGCCGCAGGCGATCCTCCACCGGGTGTTCGACCACCAGCTCGGCGCGCCGATGAAGGATTGGGCCGGCGACGGATTCAAGCGGCTCGAGTCCCAGCGGGCCCGGGGCCTAGTGGCCCAGAAGAAGGCCGAGTCGGGGCACTTGACCGGGACCAAGCCTTCGTTGCCCCTGTCGGCGTACGCCGGAACGTACGCCGATTCACTCTACGGTGAGATCGTGATCCGGGAAGAGGCCGGCAAGCTGAGCCTGATGTTCGGGCCGAACTGGAAATCGGAGCTCGAGCATTATCACCTGGAGTCGTTCCGGGCCAAGTTCGATACGCCGGTGCTGCCGCCGGTGCCGGTGACGTTTCGGATCGGGGGGTCGGGCAAAGTGGAATCGGTGTTGCTCGACATGGCGGGGACGGCGGAGTTCCGGCGGGTTCCCGAGGCGAAGCCGAAGGGGTCGCCCTGAGGCCCCCCAGTGGGGCCACGAGTGACCTTGGTTTGCGGCCGCGCGGCCGCCCTTCAACATGGAGGCGCGGTCGCGACTTGGGAAGCGGAGGCCCGGTGCGTCCGGAGCACTCGCCGAGCCATCATTTGGGCGTAGATTGAGGCAGGCGGTTCTACACCCGGGAAGTCGATGGCTGCGGCCGACCCAAAGATATCGCCCTCGCGGGTCGCACCAAACCGGCTAGTGGCCCAATGCGAGGGCATTCGCCGAACCATCGTTTGGCCGTAGATTGAACCGATCCCGTACGGGCCTCGGCCTGGCCTGCCTCGCCCACCTCCATTCCATTGGCGAACCTCCCATGCGTGTGCCCGGCGCCGTCGCGGTATTGCTCCTGTCGCTCTCCCTCCCCGTCGCCGCCCAGCGGGCCGACTCCACGCTTGCCATCGTCGGCGCCACCCTGATCGATGGCAACGGCGGGCCTCCGGTGGCCGACGCCGTCGTGCTGGTCCGCTCCGGCCGGATCGCGGCCGTTGGCCCCCGCGCCCAAGTGGCGATTCCCAAAGGGGCCCGGATCATCGAGGCCGCCGGGCGCTATCTCGTGCCCGGGTTCATCGATACCAACGTTCATTTGTCGCTCTACTCCGGGCTCGAGAGCATGGCGCGGTACCAGGACCGCTTTACCGACCTCGCCATCGAGGGCGCCCAACTCCAACTCAAATACGGCATCACCAGCGTCCGCGACAGCTACGGGATGCTGAAGCCGCTCAAGGAGGCCCGCGACCGGATCAACCGGGGCGAGGCGGTCGGCT
>SHZU01000020.1 GCA_009692115.1 Gemmatimonadota bacterium
CGCCCCTCCATGCCTGGGAACGACCGAACGTAGACCTCGTCCTGTCCCGATTCGTCGGAGCCGTACGCCAGCCACCGGCCGGCGGGCGAAAGCGCAGGCGCTACTTCGTTGGCAGGCGTCGTGAGAAGGGGTTTTAGTTGCGAAAGGGAGTCGAGCGAAGCCATCCAGACGTCTCGGCTGCCGGGATCACCGACGGTGCGCACCAACATCGATCGGCCATTCGGGGTAAAGAGCACCTCCCACACTGCCATCTCGGGCAGGGCCAGCAAGGACTCCGCTTTCACGATGCCGAAGTCGGCCACCAAAGCGCGGCCATCCTGCAGATGATGTTTTCGGGTTTGATGTCGCGATGGATAACGCCGTGACGGTGGGCGTAGTCGAGCGCTCCCGCCACTTCGACGGCAAGCCGTACCGCCTCGCCGACCGGGAGCTGTTTGTCGCGCGTAAGCCGATCTCGCAGCGACTCACCCTCGACAAACGGCATCACGTACTACAACTGATGCTGATTCGCCCCCGAGTCGATCAGGCCAAGGATATGGGGGTGCTGCAGACTGGCGGTGGTCTTGATTTCCTGCAGGAATCGCTCGGCACCGATGACGGCCGCCGACTCGGGCCGGAGGACCTTCACGGCGACTTTGCGGTCGTGTTTGAGGTCCTCGGCCAAGTACACCGTAGCGATCCCACCGGTACCGAGTTCACGCTGGATCGTATAGCGATCAGCGAGCGCCGTCACGAGTCGGGCTTGGGGGTCGGTCATAGCAGGCTGGTTGAAGATCGGGCGACCCACCTCGGAATGCCAGGGGGCGAACGGGTTAGGCTCGGTCCGCGGAGGGGCGCCCGTGGCGGAATCGAAGAAACCCGCGTAAGGTTAGGATCAGATCCGCCATCCGATACCCTGGGGTGCCTGTGCCACCTGTGAACCGATGGGCCCTCGCCGGCCTGATCTTCGCTCTTTCCTGCGGGGCCGAGCCGAAGACGCCGCCCTCAACGAAGCCCGACCCCGCCGTCGCGATCAAAGCTCGCGGCGATTCGCTGGAACTCCAGGGCACCTGGACCGCCCCACCCGGCGACCGTCTGGCCCATTCCATCGCCGGGTTCGCCAAGACCCTCTGCTCGGCGGTCTTTATCACGGGCCTCGACCCGGCGGATGCCGCCGAATCGGTCGGGTACTTCACCGGCCCTTATGCCGACCGCAAGCAAGTCAAAGACACGCTGATCGATCGGGCGACGTCGACCGTCCGGCTGACGACGATCTCCGGCGTGACCCGAGTGGCCCGGAAGTACGGCAGTCAGGGCTGCGTTGCCCTGCCAATCGGTGCCGACTCCGTGTCGTTCACACCGTCGATCGTGACCTCGAGCCTCCCGCCGGCGGAACGAACGCCCTGGCCCATGGGTGATATCGTCACCCCCGCGCCCTGGCCCGCGGAGATTGACTCGGCTCGGTTTGCCGCGGCCATGGACACCGCATTCGGAGTGCCCGGCGCGATGACGTTAGGCTTGGTGGTAACCTACCGGGGCCGGATCATCGGCGAGCGATACGGAACCGGGATCGGCATCCACACCCCCCTCGAGAGCTGGTCGATGGGTAAAAGCCTGACCGGCACCCTGATGGCCACGCTGATCAACCGGGGCGCCTACGAACTGATGCAGCCCGCACCGATTCCCGAATGGCAGACCGCCGGCGACGTCCGCCAGACCATTCGGATCGCCGATTTGATGCGGATGTCCAGTGGTCTCCGGCTCCGGAGCCCGAACGATCCAGGGTTCGTGGATTCAGCCGGGTACCCCGACCATTTGTACCTCTACACCGGCACCATCAACAGCTTCCAATACGCGGCCGCCCGGCCCCAGCAATGGCAACCGAACACGGTTGGCCGGTATCGGAATACCGACCCGGTGCTGACCAACTACTTGATCCGGTTGGCGGTCGAAAAACTGGGAGAGAACTACCACGCCTTCCCGCGACGGGCGCTCTTCGACAAGATCGGGATCCGGGACGCGGTCATGGAGACCGATCCCTACGGCAACTTCCTGACCCAGGGCTATGAGTTTCTGTCGGCCCGCGACTGGGCCCGCCTGGCCAACCTGTACCTGCAAGATGGCGTCTGGAACGGTCAAAGATTACTACCGGCGGGCTACGTCGACCACGTCCGGACCCCGGCGCCGGCGTGGGTGGCCGACGGCAATCCCGTCTACGGCGGCGGCTTCTTCTGGGTCAACGGCGACGGCGGCTGGTCGCTCCCCAAAGAGGCCTATGCGATGCTCGGAGCCGGCGGCCAAAGCGCCACCATCATCCCGTCCCATCAGTTGGTGATCGTCCGGCTCGGGAAATTTCAAGGGGCCCGGGAAGCTGACCGGGCCCTCGACCGGGCATTCGCCCTCGTGATGGGATCCATCCGAAACTGACCCGGGCTATTCCTTGCTCTTGAGCTCCCGGTCGTGCTCGCGGAGAAAGGCCCGAATCTCGTCGGCCATGTCGAGCAGTTTGTCCCACTGCTCCTTGTAGAGCGTCACCGGGAAACGGCCCAGCCCATACAGCGAGAGCCCGCCCTTCTCGCTGACCTTGAGATAGACGGCCCGTTTGGATTTGTCCTTGAGCGAGGCGTTTTCCGCCCGGAGGCGCTCGAGTTCGGCTTTGAGATCTTCGTCGGACATCGGTGGACTTTCGTAGAAACGGTGCGATTGAGGAACCCGGCCCCGAAGATAAATACCCGGGCGTTCTAGTGCCCGGACGGCGGAGCAATCCGGCGGGCCCGGTCCCCCAACTGAGGCACGCCCAAGGCGGCCGCCACGGCCTCGAACTCGGGACGAGGCCCGGTCCACCGCAACTCGTCCACTGAATCGGAGGCCGGCGCGTCATCCCGGAGCGTTGCCAGGGTCCGGAACAGCAGCGCTTGGGGCCGGTCGGCCTCGAGGGCGGCGGAAAGTCTGGCCGCACCCCGCACCGACACGTCCCAGACCGCGGAGTCGGCCGGAATCGCCTCGAGGTGTTGATAGCGAGCCAGCACCGCCGACGCCGATTTCGCACCCCAGCCCCGAATGCCCGGGAACCCGTCGGCGGCATCGCCGACCAACGCGAGATAGTCGGGAATCGACCCGGGCCTGACCCCGAACTTCGCGACCACGCCCGCCTCATCCCGGATCTCCCGGTTCCGGCGATCGAACTGCACCACCCGGCTGCCGACGACGCACTGGCCGAGATCCTTGTCGGGGGTGCAAATCAGGACTTGTTCAACGCGCTCGTCGGCGGCCGCAATTCGGGCCCCCGCGGCCAGGCCGTCGTCGGCCTCGAACGCCTCCATGGCCCAGACCACCACGCCCATCGCCCGGAGGCCGGCCTCCAGCGGGTGGAACTGCCGGTAGAGATTCGGCTCGATGCCTTCCCCGGTTTTGTAGCCGGGCCAGAGCCCATTCCGGAACGACTCGACCACATGGTCGGTGGCCACCGCCACATGGGTGGCGCCGTCCTGCAACATGCCCAACATCGATCCCAGGACGCCGATGACGGCACCGACCTCGTTGCCATCCCGATCGGCCGAAGGAGGCAGGGCAAAGAAGTGGCGGTAGAGCTCGTAGGTGCCGTCGACCAAATGGACTCGCATTACGGGCTCGGCACTCGGCGCTCGGCATGACTGAACGCCGTCCCCTTGGTAAAGTGGGAGTCGTGCAGCAACGCCTGCCCTCGAAGCCCCCGCGGAAGTCGGTTCGACATGCCGGAACGTAATCGGCCCGAGCGCCGACCACGACGGGACGGCGGGCCCGGAACGCCGAGACCGAGAGCTGGGGCCGGTACGCCTGTCTAACGAAGCCTTCAGGCTTCTTCCATGACCCCTTGGCCCGGCCCCCCGGATACTTAAGGCGTTCTCTTCGACGCCGAGGTACCGATGACACTCCGATATACGATTCTCTTCGTCACCGACTTGGACCGGTCGCGGTGCTTGTATCACGAGCTGCTCGGAATCCCAATTCGGACTGAGGACGACAGCTCGATCGAGCTCGATACCGGCACCACAACCTTAAGCCCTGCACCGGGCCCATGTCGGGAAAGCGGCTCATCACTCGATGATGGCGGCCGGTTGCGCCCGGATCGGTTTCTACGTCGACGGATTGGACGCCACTCACCAACGTTTGATCGACGCGGGGGTTTCGTGCGTCACGCCCCCCGAGCGGCGGTTTGATCTCTGGGTGGCGTTGTACGAGGACCCGGACGGGATCTACTTCACGTTGGCCGAGGCAGCTCGATTCGCTGCCGTCTAGAAGGGAGCAGGCCATGGCGGGCGTCGTCAAGAAACTCAAAAACCGAGGGGTCAAAGCCGTTCGCGCCCTGTACCAGGAAGCAGAAACCCGGGTCCTCGTGGCCGAGGACCGGAAGTCGGTTCGACGGAAAACCAAAGTGGCGGTCGCGGTCACCACGAAGGCCGCAAAAACCGGGATGATCGCGGGTCTCGCCGCGGCAGCCGCGGTGGTGATCCACCAGGTCCGCAAGCGCCGAATCCCGGACTGAGGATCGGCTCCATTGGTGCCGGCGGGGGGCGCGAGTAGTTTCCCCGCCATGGCTCCCCTCTCGCCCTACCGATCGCTTCCAGCCGACCGCCGGCTGGCCTTGGTGACCCACGATATCGCCGCCCATCGCCAGTCCCGCGAGGGCTACATCCAACGGATCGTCTCGCGCGGCGGCGGCTTCCGCCGGGAAACCCTCCGAAAATGGACCCCGGCGCAGTTGGCCCGGGAAATCGTCCGGGCGAATCTCGAAACACCCCAAGACGAACTGGGACTGCTCCAGACGCTCTATGTCGAGCTTGAGCCGGTCATTCAGGTTGCCTTCCTCGAGTCCGCCAGCGTAGCCCACGAAGGCGCCAGCATTCCCGATGATCTCAAACCGCCCTATACGGACGCCGAGACCGTGAAATCCGCGGCACTGGCCCTCATCAAAGCCCATGGAGACGACGGCCGCCGCTATCTCCACACCATCGCGCTCTACAACGCCGAGGCGTGGCCCGGCATCGGTCAGGTGCTGGCCGACCTGAGCTAGCGGGTGCCCTTCCGCCGCCGAATCAAATGGACCCTGTTCGCCGCCCAATCGTTTGGGTCGGCCGGCTTCCTGGTGTCCGCGACGGTCACCCCGATCGTCGGCGCGGCACTCTCCGGTACTCCAAGTTGGGCCGGGGTTCCGGCGGCGTTCTACTGGACCGGCGGCGCCTGCTTTGCGTTTCTGTGGGGCCGGCTGATGGACCGGATCGGTCGGCGGCGGACCATTGCCACTGGGCTCAGCATCGGCATGATCGGGGCCGCCATCGCGTCGGCCTCCGTGGTGGCGGGAACCTTCGCGGGGTTCATCGGCGGCCTGGTCTTGATGGGCGCCGCCAACACGGCCGTTCAGCTAGCTCGGTTTGTGGCCGCGGAGGTCCACCCGCGCGCCGAACGGGGCCGGGCCATTGCCACCGTGGTAATGGGCGGAACCGTGGGCGGAATCCTCGGCCCCTTGCTGGTCACGCCGACGTCGCGAGTGGCCGAGTCGTTCGGGTTGCCCCGCCTGGCTGGGCCGTATGCTGCGAGTGTCGGGTTCTTCCTGGCGGGGTCCCTGATGGTCCTCGCGCTGCTCCGCCCCGAACCCAAGGAACTGGCTCTGGCGCTCAATGAGCCGGGACCGCTGCCCCGATCCGACGGGCAGGCCGCCCGGCCGGTCCGCGACATTCTTCGAGATCAAGGCGTCCAGGTCGCGGTCCTGTCGATGCTGCTGGCCCAGGGCGTCATGTCGACCCTCATGGTCATCAGCCCGCTCCACATGATCGGACACCAGCACCCCCTCGCCAACATCTCGGCCGTGATGTCGAGCCATGTCATCGGGATGTACGCCTTTTCCATGGTGACGGGCAAGATCGCCGACGCCTGGGGCCGGGGCCCGCTCATCGCGGTGGGCGCCACCATCCTGATCGCGGCCGGCTTGGGCGCCACCCAATCGGAGACGCTCGGACCGATGAGTCTGGTGCTCTTTCTGCTCGGCCTCGGGTGGAATTTTTGCTATGTGGGCGGCTCGACGCTCCTGTCCGACCGGCTGACTCAGACTGAACGGGCCCGGGTCCAGGGTCTCAACGATTCGCTGTTGACCGGCGCCTCGGCGTTAGGCAGCCTCCTTTCCGGCGTGGCCTTCGGACAGGTCGGCTATCCGTTCATCGGGGTAACGGTGGCCACGGTGGCCTTGATCCCGCTGGCCCTCGGGTGGAAGTTGGCCGTAGCACCCGACCCACTCAACCCGGCGTCCCGATGACCGACCTCCGACTGGCCTCGACGATCCTGTTAGTCCGCGACGCCGTCGCACCCGGCGCCGGGATCGAGGTGTTCATGGAAAAGCGGCACCTCCAGTCCGGCTTCGTCGGCGGTGCCTACGTCTTCCCCGGCGGCCGGGTCGATCCGGAAGATGCGATCGATCCGGCGCGGTGCGCCGGCCTCGATGACGCCACCGCCAACCGCCGACTCGGCCTCACAAGCGGAGGCTTGGCTCATTTCGTGGCCGCCGTCCGGGAGTGCTTCGAGGAGGCCGGCGTCCTACTGGCGTACGACCGAACCGGCGCCATGCTCGATTTCGGCGACCCCGCAGTCGAGGAGCACTTCAAACAGGTCCGCGATCAGCTCAACGCGAAGACCACTACCATTCGGCAAATCGCCGATCAGGACAACCTCCGCCTGGCCACCGATCGGGTTGCCTACTGGTCGCATTGGATCACCCCGATCGGCGAACCTCGCCGGTTCGACACCAGGTTCTTCGTAACCCGGGCGCCGGAGGGACAGATCGCGGCCCACGACGACTGGGAGTTGACGAGTTCTGCGTGGGTGACGCCGGCCACCGCGATCGAGCGGGCGCTCCGGCGCGAGTGGATGATCATCTTCCCGACCCTGGTGAATTTGAAGGCCCTGGCCCAGCATCCAACCGCCGATGCCGCCGTGGCTTGGGCGGCCGCTCAACCGGTGCCGCTCCCGGCTAACCAGCCCAAAGTCCATCGGGGTCGGGTGGTCCTACCGGGCGACGAGGGTTACGAGGTGGCCGAGGAAGACTTGTCCAAGGTCGACCGGAACGCGTTCGAACGAGCCTTCCTCCCATGACCGCGCCGATCGAATACCGATCGGTGGTCCGGCTCTCGCCGCTGGTCCAGCGGCTGACCCAGCACAACCCCGGGCTCTTTACCGGCCCCGGCACCAATACCCACTTGGTCGGGCGGTCGGCGCTCTATGTCCTCGACCCCGGTGAAGACCTCGGCGACGGGCACCTCGACCGAATCGTTCACGCCGTCGCCGGCCGGCCGGTCGCGGCGATCATTCCAAGTCACGGGCATCTCGATCATTGGCCGCTGGCCCCCCGCCTGTCCGCGGCGCTCGGGGCTCCGATCTGGTTTTTCGGAACCCACCCGGGCTTCCGAACCGACCGGTCGCTCGCCGATGGCGAGATTCTCGATGCGGGAGGAGTCCGGTTGGAAGTCCTCTACACGCCGGGCCATTGCAGCGACCACCTATGCTTCGTGATGCCGGAGGAACGGGCTGCGTTTCCCGGCGATCTGGTGATGGGTTGGTCGAGTTCGATCATCGCCCCGCCCGAAGGCAACCTGCCTGACTACCTCCGGTCCCTGGAGCGGCTGCGGGCGGTGCCTGGGCTCGAGGTGCTCTACCCGGCCCACGGCGAGGCGATTACCGCCCCGTACGAGCGGATCAACGCCCTCTACGCCCACCGGCAGGAGCGGACTCGCCAGACTCTGGAAGCGTTAGGCCGTGGGCCGAGCCGGATTGAAGGCCTGGTGGAGCAGGTCTACGCCGGGGTGGATCGGGCGCTCTATCCGGCGGCGGCCCAGTCGCTCCTGGCGCACCTGCTCGCGCTCGAGATGGCTGGCACCGTGGTCCGGTCAGCGCCGGCCACCGGCCAGGCTGACGACGATGTGGTGTGGTACCTGAACCCGTAAGCCGGCCGGCTTATTCGTGAGCGATGGCCGCGATCACCGGAAGGCTCACGGCCCGGCGGGCTGGAAAGGTCCCGAAGATCAGCCCCACGGCGGGCGAGGAGACAATCGCCATTAGCACCGTGCCTACCGATAGCACTGGATAGACCGGAACCTCGACGAAGAACCGGAATCCCGCCGTGACCGCCGCGGCCAAGACGAGGCCCAGCACCAGACCAATCCCGGTGCCCACCACCGCAATCGCCACCGACTCCGCCAAGAACTGCTGCTTGATGTCTCCCCCGCGGGCCCCAACCGCTTTCCGGATCCCGATATCGGCCGGCGCTTTGCATTCGGCCGGAGCCGTCGATTTGGCCCAGGCGGCGGCGGCGTCGGCCAGCAAACCGGCAGTGCGCTTAACTGGGGCCAAGTCGCCCGACTTCATCACGGGCTGATGGCTGAGATGGAGCAACGAGTGGAAGCCGTTCATCTCCCGCCACGGCGTCTCCATCATCGTCATCCCTTTGCCATGCCCCATATCCATCCCCTGGTGCTTGTCGGGCTGCTGGGCCACCAACGCCCCCCCCCACCATGGCGCTGATCACCACCAAGAACTGACGATTCATTTTAGTCGCCCCGCAGATGGACCCCACACCCTCACCGCTCGACAAGTAGTGGCCCCGGACATAACAGTCGGAAGGGTCCGTGAACCGGCCTTCATCGAGCCCCGGCCCGCCTTTCCCGGCGGCTCCAAGGGCACTTGGTCCGGAAGGGACAGCTCAGTAGGTTCTGACAACGATTTCCCGCCACTCAAGAGACCACCCCGATGCCCCCAGATCCGGCCAACCTAATGATCCGTCCGCTCCCGATGTTCCTCGGCTTGGTTCTGACCCTGATGGCGACTCCGGCGGCCACCGCGCAAACGACCCGGTTTCGGATCGAGGAGGCCACCATCGCCGGGGTCCATGCGGCCATCCGCGGTGGGCATCTCACCTGCCGCCGGCTGGTGTCGCACTATCTCGCCCGGATCGAGGCCTACGACAAGCAGGGACCGGCGATCAACTCGCTCATCCTGATCAATCCGGTGGCCCTCGCCGAAGCCGATTCCCTGGACCGGGTCATGGCCCGGCGCGGGCCGCGCGGGCCGCTCCACTGTGTGCCGATGATCGTCAAGGACAATTTCACCACCGCGGGCCTCCAAACGACCGCCGGGTCGCTCGCGCTCAAGGGGTTCGTGCCGGAGCACGATGCGTTTCAGGTTCGGCGGGTACGTGAAGCGGGCGCCATCGTCCTCGCGAAGAGCAACATGGACGAGTTCGCGTGGAGCCCCTACGAAACGGTCAGCTCGATCCTGCCCGGCTACACTAAGAACCCGTATGCGCTCGACCGGGTCACCGCCGGCTCGAGTGGCGGCACCGCGGCGGCCGTGGCCGCCAACCTCGGTCTTGTCGGGCTCGGCACCGACACCGGGAATTCGATTCGAGGGCCATCCTCGCATCAGTCTTTGGTGGGCATTCGCTCGACCATCGGACTCACCAGCCGGGCTGGGATCGTCCCACTGGGACTCAGGTACGACATCGCGGGCCCCATGGCCCGGACCGTGGCGGACGCGGTTCTGGTGTTCCAGGTCGTGGCCGGTGAAGATCCGGCCGATCCGGTGACCGGCGCGGTCCGGGACCACCCGATCCCGGATTACACCAAGTCCCTGGTCCGGGGTAGCCTCAAGGGCAGCCGGATCGGAGTGCTCCATCAGGCCTACGACACTCCGACGACGGACCCGGAGATCCGGGCGCTGTTCGCCCGGGCCCTCGCCGACCTCGCGGCGCAGGGCGCCACGATCGTTGACCCGGTGGCGGTGGAGGGATTCGACCGGCTGCCGAGCGACGACGACGGCTGCCTCGGTTTCAAGCCGGATCTCAACCGGTTCCTGGCAGACCAAGGCGATCGGGTTCCGGTCAAGACGTTGAAGGATATTCTCGCGAGCCGGAAGTTCCACCCCTCGATCGAAACCGCGATGCGGGCGGCGGAAGCCGATGATCGGATCCCAGCCACCGACCCGGGTTGCCGGAACGGCCTCGAGGCCCGGAAGCAACTCGGAGCGGCGGTGACGGCCTTGATGGAACGGGAGCGGCTCGACGCCTTGATCTACCCGACGTGGAGCAACCCGCCCCGGTTGATCGGTGACCTCAACACGCCGGCCGGCGACAACAACCAGGTCTTCTCCCCAGTCACCGGGTTTCCCGCCCTGACCGTCCCCATGGGCTCCACCCGAGGCGGCCGCCTGCCGGCCGGCCTCCAGTTCTTCGGGCGGGCCTGGAGCGAGGCCCGACTAATTGCGCTCGGATACGACTACGAGCAGGCGACCCGGCACCGCAAGGCGCCGGCGACCGTTCCTCCGCTTCGTTAGGCGGGCTCAACCACGTAGGCTTCCATCGCGAAGTACTCGGCCAAGCCCAGCCGGTCGAGCGACGCCGCCGTCTCCTTGTTGCGGGCCTCGACCCGCTGCCAGAACTCCCGTTCGTCGAGCCCGGGGAACGGCGCCGAATCCTTCTGCGACTGGTGCTTGAAGATCGCCTGGATCTTGAGACTCAATTCCTCCTGCGAGAGCGGCACCAGCCAAGTCGCCTCGGTCACCGACCACTCCTGCCAAGCGCCGCGGTACAGCCAGACCTCCGGCCGCCGGGCCACCCGGGCCAGGGCCAGGTCGATGGCCTCTTTGCACATTCGGTGGGTGCCGTGCGGATCGGAGAGGTCTCCGGCAACGAACACCAGGTCGGGTTCAGCTTCCTCGAGCAGGGCTTGAATGACCGCGACGTCGGCGGACCCCACTGGGTCTTTCCGGACCTTGCCGGTCCGGTAGAACGGCAAGTTGAGAAACCGGGCGGCCGACCGGGCCAGGCCTAACGTTTCGATTCCGCTCACCGCCTCGCTCTCCCGGATCATCCGTTTGAGGTCGAGCGCCTCGGGAATATCCATCTGCCCCGGTGACTTCGTCGCCAGAAACTCACCGACCCGGTCCGCCAAAGCCTTCGTGACCTCGGGAGCCACCCGGAACTCCCGGGCAAACCGGGCCAGAAAATCGAGGTACCGCCGGAGGTCGTGGTCGAACACGGCGATGTTGCCGCTGGTGAGATAAGCGACCGTGACCTCATTTTGGTTCAGGACCAGCTTGCGGAGCATCCCGCCCATCGAGATCACATCATCGTCGGGATGGGGCGAGAAGCAGATCACTTTCTGTTGTCGGGGCAACTTCGAGCGGCCCCTGATCTTGGCGCCGAGGGCGTTGAAGGCAAAGCCGTTCACGGCGCCGGGCGACCCGAACTTGGCGAGCAGTGACGAGAGCCAGTGCTCGACGTAGTCCCGCTGGGTCAGCTTGAGGATGCCGCGGCCGGCCTGCCCTGCCAGCCACACCACAGCCTCGAGCGCCAGCCGGTCGTTCCACTCGACCTCGTCGACCAGCCACGGCGTGGCGATCCGGGTGAGGCCGGCCGCAGCCGCCCGGTCGAGATAGAACGTGGTGGCTGGATGGCTCTGAAGGAAAGTGGCCGCCACCTCCGTGTCGACCGGCCCCTCGACCGCCCGCCGAACGATGCCGGCCTTGTGTTCGCCGGTCGCGAGAATCGCGATCTGGCGGGCCTCGAGAATCGTGGCGACTCCCATCGTCACCGCCTCACGGGGCACGAAGGCCTCCCCGAAGAAATCGGCGGCCGCGTCCCGGCGGGTCACGGTGTCGAGGGTCACCAGACGGGTCCGGCTCCGGGCGCCGGAGCCCGGTTCGTTGAAACCGATATGCCCGGTCTTCCCGATGCCGAGCAGTTGGAGGTCGATCCCGCCGGCGGCCCGGATCGCCGCCTCGTACCCGGCGCACTCGGCCTCGATATCGCCGCGCGGCACCCCGCCGGAGGGCAGATGGATGGTGGCCGGATCGATATCGACATGATCGAACAAGTGTTCCCGCATGAACCGCTGGTAGGAGTGGATGCTCGACGGGTCCATCGGGTAGTACTCGTCGAGATTGAACGTCACCACCCGAGCGAACGAGAGACCATCCTCACGGTGGAGCCGGATTAGCTCCCGATACACCCCGACCGGGGTCGACCCCGTGGCGAGCCCAAGCACGGCATGGCGGCCCTCGGCGTTCGCGGCGCGGATGGCGGCGGCGATGACCGCGGCGACTTGGCGGGCAATGGCTTCGTGATCATCGTGAACGAGCGTTCGAATCTTTTCCATGGACCGGACTCCTTGAGTCTCCCGGCTACCCTACCGTTCGTAAAGGTCCACCAACTCGCGGAGCCGGCGGCTGATGGCGGGCGTGAGTTGGTCCGACGAAAAGCGGAAGCCCCAGTTGCCGGACTGGCGGCCGGGCAGGTTCATCCGCGCCTCGCTCCCAAGCCCCAAGATGTCCTGCATCGGAATCAGCGTCTAGTGCATCTCGCGCCCATCGGTCGCGAGGTATCGCAAGGCGTGGTCTCGCTCCCGCGTAACGGCCTCGGCGCTCCGGGTGGAGTCCCCGGCCCCGGTCGAGTGCCACCAACCCAGAGTGGTGTCGTTATCGTGGGTGCCGGTGTACACCACGTGATTGTGAGGATAGGTGTGGGGCAGGAAGAGATTCGCCGGTCCGTCGGTGCCGAACGCGAATTGGAGAATACCCATCCCCGGGTAGCCGAATTGCTCCCGGAGCACCTCAACCGCGGGGGTGATGAGGCCGAGGTTCTCGGCCACGATGGGAAGCGGGCCGAGGGCTCGGGTGATCGCGGCAAACAGTTCGGCGCCGGGCCCCTCGATCCACCGACCGTTGGCCGCGGTCAGGTCGGTGGCCGGCACCTCCCAGTAGGACTCGAAACCCCGAAAGTGATCGACCCGGACCAGGTCGAAGAGCTCGAACGCGGACCGCATCCGGCGAATCCACCAGTCGTAGCCCCCCGCCCGCATCGCCGGCCAGTCATAGATGGGATTCCCCCAGAGCTGGCCGGTGGCGCTGAAGTAATCCGGAGGCACACCGGCCTGGACCAGGGGACGTCCTCGATCGTCGAGCTGGAAGAGCGTCGCATTGGACCAAACGTCGGCCGAGTCGTGGGCGAGGTAGATCGGAACGTCGCCCATGAGCTGGATCCCCCGGTCCCCGCAGGCCCGCTTCAGCGCGCCGAACTGGGCGAAGAACAACCACTGCTCCCGCCGGTAGTGCTCCACCGAGTCGGCGAGCCGGGTCCGCCAGCGGTCGAGCGCGACTGGATCGCGGCGGGCCACCCCGGCGTCCCAATCGGTCCACGCCACGCCACCGTGTTCGTGTTTGAGTGCCATGAACAGCGCGTAGTCCTCGAGCCACCATCCCTGTTCGGCGACGAAGGCCCGATAAGAATCGTCGAGGACGAGAGCCTCGGTTGCCTGGCGAAGCGTGGCTTGCTTGTGGGCGATGACCGACGGGAAGTCCACCACATCCACCGGAAACTCGCCGGCCCCGGCCGGGACGTGAATCAGCAGCGGATTGCCGGCAAAAGCCGAGAAGCACTGATAGGGCGAGTTTCCGTAGCCGGTGGGCCCGAGCGGCAGCATCTGCCAGATCGTGAGCCCCGACTCCGTCAGGAAGTCGAGGAACCGGTGCGCCCCTGGGCCGAGGTCCCCGACCCCGTTCGGGCCGGGGAGCGACGTGGGGTGGAGCAGAATGCCGGCGGCGCGGGGGAATTCCATCATCACGCCCGGGGTCGCTCCCCGCCGCACCCACCACGGGTCGGGGTCCAAGCCGTCGCCGGGACCGGAAGCGCCGCGATTCCCGCTCGGGCCAGCGCGGCATTGAATGCCGCCGCCGCCCCAGCCACCCGGCCCCAGGCCGCGGCCACGGTCCGAAGGTCCCGGCAGGTTCCTTCGAAGGCCGCCGCCATGGCCGGCGTCGGCGCCAGGTCGGCATTCTCTTGGGCCATCAGTTGATTAACCAACTTTCCGCTCACGCTCCGAAAGCTGGGGGTCGGACCGGCCACCTCCGTCCCGGTGAGCCCATCGAGCATCTCTGTCAGGGTCGCAGCGGCCGTTGCCACCTCGGCCGGGGGGTTGGTGCCAGCGGCTTTGGGAAGCGCCGTTCGCAGGGCGGTGGCCTGAAGGTGACCGTCCCACACGGCGTTGATGGCCGTGTGGAGATTGGTCAGAAGACGGTGCTGGGCGGTGAGCGCCGCCGCAGTGGCGTTCGATCGCGGATCGTTCCGGACCGTGAGTCGTTGGATGTAGGAGTTCCCGTCCACGTTGAGCCTAACGGTGTAGACTCCCGGCAACGCCAGCGGCCCCTCAGGAGATGCCGGCGTCAAACCAAGGTTGGCGTTGATCTCGAAGCTATGGCTGAACGCCTTCGGCGCGTCATACCGAAGATCCCAGGTGGCCCGGTTGCTGCCGGCATTGGCCGGAAGGCCGGCCGGCGTCGCCAGCCAGTAGTTCGGATGGGGCGGCCGCGCCGCCTCCGTCACCGGTGCCTCAGCGACGCTCGACATCCGACGGATGACCCGGCCGGTGGCGTCCTGAATCTCAATCGTGATCTCACCAACCGGCTTGGTGGCCAGGTAGTAATCGAGGATCGCGCCGTTGGGCGGATTCAGCCCATGGGGGATTTCGGGCGGGAGCGGGGTCGCCGAGCCGACGTTCCGTCGAACCCGGGTGGCCAAGCCCGGCGCAAAGAGGTGGACGGGTCGATTTGCGATCTCCGGCGTGATTTGCCGGAGCGCCGAGAAGTCGTCGAGGATCCAGATGCCCCGGCCATAGGTGGCGACGACGAGATCGTTGCCCTTGATGGTGATATCGCGGTACGAAGTGACGGGGAGATTGAGGGCCAGCGAATGCCAGTGGTCGCCGTCATCGAACGAGACGTGGACGCCGCTTTCCGTCCCGACGAACAGCAGGCCCGGCTGCTTCGGATCGGCCCGAATCACCCGGGTCAGGCTCCCACTCGGCTCATCGGCCGGGAGTCCGGCAATGATCTTCGTCCAGGTCTTGCCGTAGTCGCGGGTTCGGTAGACATGAGGGGTGTGATCGCCCAGCCGGATGTACTCGAGCGCGGCGTAGGCGGTGCCCGGCTGGTGGGGCGATGCCTCGAGCCCCGAAATGTTGGCCCGCCGGGGATCCGTCAGGCCGGGGATGCTCACGTCGGTCCAGGTCCGGCCCCCGTCGCGCGTCAGGTGGATCAAACCGTTGCTGGTGGATGCCCAGATCGTGCCCCGCCCCACCGGTGAGGCCGCGAGCGCCTCGATCGCGCCCCGCCCGTTCGGCGTGGTGGCGGCCGTCGCAGAGTCGAGGCCCTTGGGGATGCCGAGGTCCGGGCTGATCTTCGTCCAATGGGCGCCCCCGTCAGTCGTGGACACCAGATAGTTGAGTCCGGCAATCAATTGGCGCGGATTCCAGGGCGCCCAGAGCATCGGCTGGGAATTGCTGAGGCGGACCGTGGCCCCGGGGTCGACGGCGGGGCTCACGTTAATCCACTGTTCGCTCGGATAGGAGATTTTGACGATCCCATTCCCGCTGGCGAACACCGTGTTGTCGTCGAGCGGATCAGGCAGCACCGTGCCCCACTCCCAGCCGTTCACCGAATTCCAGTCGAACATGGTGACGGCGCCGTAGTTGCCCCGGCTCCGGGTCCGGATCGCGCTCGCGTCCTGTTGAGTGGCGTAAATCCAATACGGATATGAGTTGTCAGTGGCGACATGATAGAGCTGTTCGGTGGACTGGTTGTACCAGGAGCTCCACGTGGCACCACCGTCGAGCGAGACGGTGGCGCCCTGGTCGAGCCCCATCAGCATCCGGCGGCCGTCGGTGGGGTCGATCCAGAGTTGCTGGGGATCGTCACCTCCGGGAGCGCCCTTGAAGCCGGTGAAGGTCCGGCCGCCGTCGTTCGAGACGTAGCTCGAGGTGGCCAGCGTGTACACCAGGTCGGGGTTCTTCGGATCGACATACACGCCGCAGTCATACCCGCTTTGGCCGTTCCGGATCCGCTGATCGTCAGCGGCCATCTGGCGCCAAGTCGTCCCGCCGTCATCCGACCGATAGAGCCCGGAGTTGCCGATCAGGAACACTCGCTCGGCTTTGGTATTCATCGCCACCGCGATCGAGGTCCGGCCTTCGAGCCGGGGCAAACCACCGCCGGAGAGTTCGCGCCAGGTCACACCCCCATCGACCGATTTGAACACCGCGGTGCCGGTCCGTCCGGTGTCCGGTTGCGGCCGTGGCGCGAGGCCGAACTGCCAGGACCGGAGTTTTTCGATCGGATACCCCGGCGGCACGAAATGCTTCACCGTGGTCGCAAAGACCACGTCCGGCACGTCGGCGGCACGGGCGAGTTTCTGGGCTCCGGTCTCCTGGTCGACGAAGAGGGTCCGGACCCAATGCGCCCCGCCGTCGGTGCTCCGGAACACGCCGCGCTGGTCCGTCCGGCGGATGGGGTCGCCCTGGGCCGCGAGCAGCACCACCTCGGACGAGCGCGGATCCACCAGGATCGACGGGATGTGCTTGGTGGCCTCGAGCCCCAGGTGCCGCCAGGTCGTCCCAGCATCGGTAGACCGGTAGACCCCGTCGCCCTGGTCGAGGGTGGTGGCCGTGATCATGTCGCCGGTGCCGACGTAGATCACGTCGGGATTCGACGGTGCCACCTCGACCGCGCCGATCGACGACACCGACCGGATCGCATCGAAGACCGGAAACCAGGTCGCGCCCGCGCTGGTGGTCTTCCACACTCCGCCGGCCGGGAAGCCGGCATAGAAGACGCCGGGTTGCCCGATCGCGCCCGACACCGCGGACACCCGGCCGCCTCGGAACGGTCCGACATTTCGCCAAACGAGGCCCGCGTAGAGCCGGGGATCGGCTGGGGGACGAGGCGCTGGGCCGTGAGGCGCAATGCCGACGATCGCGGCGAAGGCGATGAATGCGAACATGGTTGGGGCGGTCCTTTCGTTCGGAGCGCCGAGCGGGGCGAGGCTGATCTGCCGCTCGGATTTCCTCGAAGATATCAGCGGGGCCCGGCCGGCCGCTCGATCCGCACCGTCACCGAACTCTGGGCCGGAACGGTGATCCGCGCCGGTGCCAGCGAACGCCGCTCCGCTCGCCGAGCCGGGCCGCGATCCTGACCGGGCAGTACGTCCACACCAACGGGATCATCGACAACACCGCCCGAGACTCGGCCAGCCACTTGCTCCCGACGTTCGCGCGGCCGCTGTCGGGGGCCGGCTACCAAACCGGGTTCTTCGGCAAGTGGCATATGGGGAACGACGACAGCCCCCGGCCCGGGTTCACCCGTTGGGTGGCGATGAAAGGCCAGGGCGAGGCGACGGACCCTAAGTTCAACGTCGCCGGCACCCCGATCGAGTAGAAGGGATACGTCACCGACCTCCTCACCGAGCGCTGCACCTATATCCACTACCTCGAACTGCCGGGAATGGACGAACTGTACGACCTCGAGACAGACCCGTTCGAGATCGGCAACCTGAATCGGATCGGAGAACGGCCGGACCGTCCTGCCCTCCGTGACGGCAGAGCTGGCCCGCCTGCACCAGGCCACCGGGTATCGAGAGGTACCGGTATCATCCAGCCGCCCGTAGGGACCCCGGCGGAATCCGAGAGTCAAACTCCTTAAAGCTGATCAGTCGCCCGGCGGCCTCGTCCCA
>SHZU01000021.1 GCA_009692115.1 Gemmatimonadota bacterium
ATGTAGGGGGGAGGATTCCCCCCTCGGAGTTCCGCAGTTTGGCCGCGAGCTGTGTTCGGATCGAACACGGCGCTGATGAAGATTGCAACAAGGGCAAAGCGTGTCCCTAGGTGAACAATCATGATTGTGCTCCGTTGAAGGATGTCCAAAGCCTACTCTACGTGCAGGGGTGCGTCCACCGTAACGCTATGGCATATCATGCGAACTTACAGCCCCTCCGCCACCGAAGAGTGAAGCAATTCCCGTAAGAAATCCGAGGTCATACAATTTACCTGAATTGGGGAATGCATAAATTCTTACGTCAGTAAAAAACTGATTACGAATGCAAAGGGGGCAGTAAGACCGTGAAGAATTCCCGAAAAGAAACCAGGAGGGTCATATGTATCAGGTACAGGTTGAGTGGCACAGCTAACAAGGAGAACTGAGCACCCAAATATGAACAAGAGGTTTAACCAACCTTTTTTATTCATTCACACTCCTTAAGCAACCTAACTAGTATTGTGTTGCGCGGGGATCGCTCGCAGCCTAATTCCTTATCACGCCACCCAAGCAAGATCGTTTAAAAGCCCCCAAAGTCAAAAGATTACCCTCTTGGCTCCGCCTCCAGGCTGCCCAGAAACACGGCAGGGCCCGCAGCCTAATCCCCAGAAATCCCAGAGTATTGCTGTAGATTCGCAGGCCTAAAGGCTTAGACTGAGCCCCGGCAAGGACCAGTCGGGCGGCAGTATCTTAGACCATGGATCTCCTGCCGACGGCCGTTGTCCTCGCCAGTCTCGCGGCTCAGCCCGCACCCGTGCTGCCCCGGCCCGTGGCTCACGCCACCCGGATCGCGAAGGGACCCGTCATCGACGGCCGCCTCGACGATTCGGTCTGGCTCGCCGCCCGCCCCATCGGCGGGTTCGTGCAGCACGAGCCGTTCGACGGCCGCGACGCCACCGAGCGGACCGAGGTCCGGATCCTGTTCGACCGCGGCGCGCTCTATATCGGCGCTCGGCTGTTCGACCAGAACCCCGCCGGAATCATCCGCGGCGAAACCCGGCGCGATTTGGCGTTGAAGGAGCAGGACACGTTCATGATCCTGCTCGACACCTTCCGCGACCGCCAGAACGGGTTCTTGTTCGCCACCACCCCCGCGGGCGTCGAGCACGACGGCCAGATCAACAAGGAAGGCGAAGGCGGCTTTGGCGGCCCGGTCGGCAATGCGCCGAGCGTCACCGGCGCCAACGAGAACGTGAACTGGGACGGCACCTGGGAAGTCCGCACCACGATTGACGAGCAGGGCTGGTCGGCCGAGTTCCGGATTCCGTTCGAGACCCTCCGGTACGGGAGCGGGAAGCCGCAGGTGTGGGGGCTCAACCTGGCCCGGTTCATCCGCCGGAAGAACGAAGAGGATTTCTGGTCTCCGGTGCCTCGGCAGCACACCTTGTTTCGAGTCTCGATGGCCGGATCGCTCGAAGGGCTGGAGCCGCCGTCGACCCGGACGCTGCTGCTCACACCGTCAGTCGTCGGATCGCTGCAAAAAGACTACCGGGCCAACACGGCCACCGATGCCGCCCTCGAATTCGGGGCCGACGCCAAGATCGGCCTCACGCCGAGCCTAACGCTTGACCTGACCTATAACACCGACTTTGCCCAGGTCGAGGCCGACGACCAACAAGTCAACCTGACCCGGTTCAATCTGTTCTTTCCTGAGAAGCGGCCGTTCTTCCTGGAGAACGCCGGCGTGTTTGCCTTCGGGACCCCCCAATCGGCCGATATCTTCTTCAGCCGCCGGATCGGGCTCGACCGGAACAACCAGCAGGTCCCGATCGACGGCGGCGGGCGGCTCTCAGGCAAGATCGGCCGCCTATCCCTCGGCCTCCTCGACGTCCAAGCCGGGAACAACTACTCGGTGGGCCGGGTCATCTACGATCTGCCGCATCGCTCCCGGATCGGCGCCATTGCCGTCAGCCGGATCAATACCGATAGCACCGGCGACCACAATGTCACCTTCGGCCTCGACGGCAAGCTCGGCATCGGCGAGGCCATTTCATTGGATGGCTACGCCGCCCACTCCGAGACCCCGGGCTCGACCGGCCGATCCAACGTCGTCAATCTGAGCGGAACCTACACCACCAGAACCTGGGAGCTCGGCAGCGCGTTCCGCCGGGTCGACGCGGGATTCCGGCCGGATGTCGGCTATCTCGAACGGCCCGCGTTCCAATTCATCAGCCTCCGGGTGCTCCGGCATCTGCGGACCCCGAACCTCGCCTGGTTCCGGGAAGCCCGGCCGCACATCACCTTTCGCCAATACGACGACCTCGACGGCAAACCCCAGAGCCGGCTGCTTCACATCGACACTCATTTCGTGTTTGCCAACGGCGCGTTCTTCGAGCTTCCGGGCGTCAACTTCACCCGCGAAGCGCTCCGCGCCCCCTTCGAGATCGCGCCGGGCGTGATCATTCCAATGGGCACCTACGATCACTTCGAGTGGGCGCCGATCTTCAACACCAACTTGAGCTCGCCGTACTCGATTTCCGGCGGAGTTACTCTGGGCGGGTTCTACTCCGGGCACAAGAAGGGCGTCACCCTGACGCTCAACGCCCGGCCCACCGACCGGATCAACTCGAGTCTCCGGTGGTCCTACGACGACGTGGACTTGGCCGAGGGAAGTTTCCACCGGACCCTGGTGGGATTCCGGTTCGGGTACGCCTTCTCGCCCCGGGTGTTCATCCAGGGACTCACCCAGTACAGCAACCAGGCGGAGAGTCTGTCGGCCAACATCCGGTTCGGGTGGCTCGGCCCCGCCGGTACCGGCCTGTTCGTTGTGTTCAACGAAGGCCGCGCCAGCGGTGAGGAGCCGGGACTCGTCAATCGAGTCGTGGTCGTCAAGTTCACCAAGCAACTCGATTGGGCCCGCTAACGCCCTCCGCTGTATCTTCCGTCAGTCCCTTCCAATCAGGCCACCATGCTTGCGTCCATCAGTGTCGCCTTTGTGCTTGCCGCCCTCCAGACTCCAACGATCGCCTCGCTCCGGATCACGCCGAGCCAGCCGGTCGTCGCCGCCCACGACACCCTCCGGGTCCGGGCCGAAGCGCTCGACGCCTCCGGCGCCGTCATCGGCTCCGCCCGGATTCGGTTCGTGACCGCCGGCTTCGCCAATGCGGGCGCAGTCGACTCCACCGGCCTGATCAGCACCGCCTCGCCCGGCATCTTGCCGATCTCCATCCTTGCCACCGTGCCCGGCGGCGCCCGACCGTTCACCCGGCGGATCGAGGTCACCATCGTCGCCGGACCGGCCGCCACGATCAGGATCGCGCCGATGCCGGCCCGGGTCGTCATCGGGCAGCGGATCCAATTGGCCGCCTTTCTCAAAACCGCCTTCGGCGACTCGACTTCCGGAGCCACCACGTGGATTTCCTCGGCGCCCGGAGTGGTCCGCGTTGCCGACGGGCTCCTGACGGCGGTGGCGACCGGCACCGCCGAGATCTCGGCGGCGGTGGGCCGCGCCCGGACCAGTTTTCGGGTGGCCGTCCTCCCGGCGCCCAGCTCGCTCGCGATCACTCCGAACCGGCCCACCGTCAGGCAGGGCGATGTGGTGCCGTTTCAGATGGTCGCGAAGGACCGGAACGGCCGGGCCATCGAAGGACTGAACCCAACCTGGTCGTTTTCGCCCGGCCACGGACAGATCGAGGCCGACGGCAACTTCGTCGCCTATGAGACCGGGCAATACCTGATCACCGGAAATCTCGGCAGCTTAAGCACCGTCGCCACGGTGGTGGTCACCCCGCGCGAGGTGCGCCGGAAGGCGACCGTGGTCGGGCAGTTGGTCCGCTCCAAGCTCGAAACCTCCGAAGTCTGGCTTCATCCGAACGGCAAGGTGGCTTACCTCGGCACCACCCGCGGCGGCGACCGGCTCTACACGGTCGACATCAGCGACCCGGCCAAGCCGACCATCGTCGACTCGATCCAAGACGACATGCGGACCCTGAACGACGTGATGACAACCGCCGACGGCAAGGTGCTGGTGTTCACCCGCGAAGGCGCCTCGAACCGGAAGAACGGGATCGTCATCGCCACCTTGGACGACCCCCTCCACCCCAAGAAGGTGGCCGACTTCACCGACGGCGTGACCGCCGGGGTCCACTCGGCGTTCGTCTACACCGACCCCAAGTACGGGAGCCACGTCTTTCTCACCAACGACGGCACCGGCGCCATCGACGTGGTCGACATCAACGATCCGGCCCATCCGAAACGCGCGGCCACGTGGCGGACCGACACCCCGATCGAGGCCGGCCGCTACATTCACGACATCGATGTCCAGGACGGCTTGCTCTACGGGAGCTATTGGAATGACGGGCTGATCATCCTGGACGTCGGCAACGGGATCAAGGGCGGCACGCCGACCAATCCCCAATTCGTGTCGCAATTCAAGTACGACCTGCCCTCGCTCTATCGCGACGCCGAGATTACCGGCGGCACCGGTTACATCCGCGGCACCCACACGGCGTGGCGGCACAAGAATTACGTCTTCATCGCCGACGAGGTCTTCGGCTTCGAAGAACTCCAGAGCAAAACTGGGCGGGCGTACGGACGGCTCCAGGTCATCGACGTGAGCGATATTACCAAGCCGAAGTCGGTGGCCTGGTATGAGCCCGAGTACGGCGGCGTCCATAACGTGTGGGTCGCCGGCGACACCCTCTATATGGGCGCCTACAACGCAGGGTTCCGGGCGTTCGACATCTCGGGCGAGCTTCGCGGCGACCTCCGGGCCCAGCGCCGGGAGATCGTCCATGCCCAGGTGTCGTCGCCCGACGGCTTCATCCCGAACTTCACGATGACGTGGGGCGTCGTCGTCAAGAACGGGTTGGCCTATGTGAACGACATCAACGGCGGGTTGTTCATTGTCCGGATCGAACCGAAGAAGACCGACCTGGTACCCTAACCGAATGGATGAGCTGTGAGCTTCCGATTCAAGAACTCCGCGATCGTCCTCTCCGCCGCCATGGGGTTGGGGACGGCCTGCGCTCGCACTCGTGAGGTCGATGACAAGACGCTCGCGGCCGCCGAGCGCGACTCGGCCAACTGGCTCACCCACGGCCGGACTTGGTCCGAGCAGCGGATGAGTCCGCTGCACCAGATCGACGATACTTCGGTCGCCCGGCTCGGCCTTGCCTGGTGGGCCGACCTCGGCACCCTCCATGGCCTCGAGGCCACTTCCCTTGCCAACGACGGCGTCCTCTATACCACCAGCGCCTGGAGCGTGGTCTACGCCATCGACGCTCGCACCGGCAAGCTCCTCTGGCGGTTCGATCCCGAGGTGCCCAAGGATCACGGCAAGTTCGCCTGCTGCGACGTGGTGAACCGCGGGGTGGCCCTGTACCGGGGCCGGGTGTTCGTGGCCACGATCGACGGCCGGCTGATCGCCATCGACCAGGTCACCGGCAAACCGGTTTGGACCGCCCAGACGACGCCGAGGGACGGCCCCTACGCAATCACCGGCGCCCCGCGGATCGCGGACGGCAAGGTCGTGATCGGGAACGCCGGCTCGGAGTACGCGGTCCGCGGGTTCGTGGCGGCCTATGACGCCATGACCGGCGCACTCGCGTGGCGGAGCTACATGGTGCCCGGTGATCCCTCGAAGGGCTTCGAATCGAAGGCCCTCGAACGCTCGGCCAAGACCTGGTCGGGCGAGTGGTGGAAAGGCGGGGGCGGCGGCAGTCCCTGGGATCCGATTGTCTCCGATCCCACGCTCGGCCTGATCTACGTCGGCACCGGCAACGCATCGCCTTGGTATCCGGAACTGCGCGGTCCCGTCCCCGGCGACAATCTCTATGCGGCGTCGATCGTGGCCCTCGAGGCAACGACCGGCGAAATCGTTTGGCACTACCAGACCACCCCGGGCGACAGCTGGGACTACGACGCCACCCAGCCGATCGTCCTTGCCGACCTGACCTTCGCGGGGAAGCCCAGGCGCGTGCTGATGCAGGCCAACAAGAACGGGTTCTTCTATGTGATCGATCGGGAAACCGGCGTGCTGATTTCCGCGACGCCCTTCGCCAAAATGACCTGGGCTACCGGGATCGACTCCGCCGGCCGGCCGATCATCAACCCGGCCGCGCGTCCGAGCCGCGAAGGGGCGCTGGTGATGCCATCGGATCTTGGGGCCCATAACTGGCACCCGATTTCGTTCAGCCGCACCACGGGGTTCGTCTATTTCGGCGTCACCGACCAGGCGCCCGCGATGCACGTCGTCGATCCGCAATTCGTACTCAAGGCCAGCGATCAAACCGTCGGGTATGATGCCCGCTACCAAGGACCTCTCACCGCGGAGCTGGCGGCCGCCAAGCCCGTCGGCCGGCTGGTGGCGTGGGATCCGATCAATGGCCGAGAAGCCTGGCGGGTCGACCTGCCGGTGTCCCGGAGCGGCGGCACTCTTGTCACCGCGGGAAACCTGGTGTTTCAAGGCCGTGGCGACGGCAAGTTGGTGGCGTATCGAGCTGACGACGGGAAGCCGGTGTGGGAGTACGACGCCGGCGTCGGGATCGCCGCCGCGCCGATGACCTATGCGGTGGATCAGGTCCAGTACGTCGCGGTCGTGGTGGCGCCGCCGCTGTTGTACGTCGATCCGGGCATCAAGACCGGACCCGGCCGGCTGCTGGTTTTTGCCCTCGGCAAGAATGCGCCCCTGCCATCCGTCGTTAGGGTCGAGACCCCGATCCCGCCGCCCGCGGCGACCGTCGCCGCGACGCCCAAGGAGCTGGCGGAGGGTGCGGCCCTGTCCGCGCTCCACTGCGACCGCTGCCACAGCCCCGATCTCAATCTGGTGAAGAGCGGCGCGGTCCCGGACCTCCGACGGGCTACGACCGCTACCCATACAGCCTTCGAATCCATTGTACTCGGCGGAGCGCGACGGGCCCTCGGGATGCCGACCTTCGTCAAGGACCTCACCGCCGAGCAGGCCCGCTGGATTCAGGCCTACATCCTCGACCAAGCGCGACGGGCCACGGCGGGGCCGCCTCGTACCGGTCACCACTAGGATGGCACTATGACACCGCTTGCGCCGCTGCTCACCTGTCTCTTCCTGGGCTCCGCCCCCGAGCGCGGAACCCTCGTCGTCACCAACATGAACGACAACACCGCGGAGCAACGGCGACAGCATCGTGGTGGTCCTCGACACCAAATCCGGCCGCGCTGTGGATACGCTCCGGGGTTTCGGATCAGCGTTCCGGCGGAGAACGTCCTGACGACCACGGAGTTTCCGGGTTCGGCCTCGCCCGAGGGCGTTACGGCCGGCGCCGACGGATTTGTCTACATCACGCTCCAGGGACGGAACCAAGCGGCCGCCATCGATCTCGCCACGGGGAAAATCCCCTGGCACCTACCCGTTGGGGCCTGGTCCGACGGGATCGCCTACGCGAAGGCTCGGTAACCGATGCGATACTCCCCGATTGTCATGGCCCTCATCGCGGCCGCCCTGCTTGCGCCCCAAGCAACCGCCCAAGAAGGGGTGGCGCCGTTTACGACCGATTTCCCGCCTGAGGAATTTGCCGCGAGACGCCTGGCCGTGGCGCGCGCCATTGGACCGGACGCCATCGCAGTCATCCAAGGCGCCCCATCGCCCCAGGGCTATGTCCGATTCCGGCAGAGCAACGAGGCCTATTACTTGTCCGGCGTCGAGGCCCCCCACCTGCTGCTGTTGATCGAGGGCGGCACCGGACGCACGACCCTCTACCTTCCCCACCGAAACGCCGGCCGCGATCGAGGCGAAGGCCGGATGCTCTCGGCCGAAGATGCCGAGGAAGTCATCAAGCTGACCGGGGTGCACGCGGTCTTCGGCCCGGAGCTTCTCGGCGAGCACCTCGGCCGGATGGTCAACCGCGCCGGGCGCACCCTCTATACGCCGCACGCGCCCGCCGAGGGCGCGGTGATGAGCCGGGATCTCGGCCTCCGGGTCAACGCCGACATCGCGTCCGATCCGTGGGACGGTCGGCCCTCGCGCGAGGGCCATTTCATCGGCCTGCTCAAGAGCCGGTTCCCCCGCTTCGAAATCGCCGACCTGACCCCGACGCTCGACGGCCTCCGCCTGATCAAGAGCCCGCGGGAAATCGCCTTGATCCGGCGATCGAGCCTGCTGTCGGGCCTCGCGCTCATGGAGGCGATGCGCTCCACCGAGCCCGGAGTGATCGAAGACGAGCTCGATGCCGTGGCCAAGTTCATCTACCACCGAAACGGCGCTCAGGAAGACAGCTATTACAGCCTGATCGGAAGCGGGCGCAATGCCTGGTACCCGCACTACCACGCCAACCAGCGCACCATGCCCGACGGCGATCTGGTCCTGATGGACTACGCCCCGAATGTCGGCTACTACAACAGCGACGTGACCAGGATGTGGCCGGTCAACGGCCGGTTCTCACCGGGGCAGAAAGAGTTGTACGGATTCTACCTGGCCAGTTATCAGGCCATCATCACGGCGATGAAGCCGAACGTGCCGATTCGGACCATCAAACAAGAAGCGGCGGCCGCGATGGCCCGGACCCTCGCGGCTTGGCGATTTTCGAAGCCGGAGTACCGGCGGGGGGCCGAAGCCTTCGTCGCCGAGTACCAAGCGTCGGCCGCCGCGGGCGGGATGCTCGGACACTGGGTGGGCATGGCAACGCATGATGACGGCGGAGCCGTCGACATGCTCCGCGCCGGCATGGTGTTCACGATCGAGCCGGCTCTCCGGGTGCCCGAAGAGCAGATCTACATCCGGTTGGAGGACATGTTTCTGGTGACGAGTACCGGCATCGAGAACCTGTCAGGCTTTGTGCCGGTCGAACCGGCGGCCATCGAGCAGTTGATGAAGGAAGCGGGGGTGCTGCAGCGCTACCCCCGAGCGGGTAGCGCCATTCCCTGATTGGCCCTTACATCGACGGCGTGAACATGATGTGGGCCTTCGGGGTTCCCGGGGACATCAGCCACGGGTCATTGCCCTTGGGTTTTTCCGGGAGCCCGGTCGACGCCCCGGTCGCGTAGGGGATGTAGACGACGTACAACCGGTTCGCCCCGGTGATGGTGCCGGCTTTCGGATCGAGCGTCCCGCCGAAAAGTTGATAGAGGGCGGCCGGGCCGCTCGGGAGCTTGAGCGTTCCCGCCTTGGCCTCCGCAAACCGCACGGTGTCCACTTGGGTGGAAGGGGTGCCGCCGGCCCGGAGTTCCCGGCCTCGGGCCATGAAGGGCTCCAAGGACTGGTGATAGCACGAGACATGGAACTCCTTTTCCTTCGGATACTGCGCCAAACAGACCATCCCGCTCCCGGCCCGAAGCTCGACGAACTTCCCTGCCGCGTCGTAGCCGATGACCCGGGCACTCGCCCGCAGATTCTCCGGGAGTGGCAGGACGGCGGCCATGACCTGCTCTTCTTTGGGGGGAATCGGTGACTGGGCCGCGGCAGGCAATGCCCCGGCAACGATCGACGCAACCAGCAGGTGTGGCAATCTCATGCGTTCTCTCCGAATCGGACCCGTTTGAGTGACCGCTTGCAAGCTACCAGACGCCGGCCCCAACGGCTACCAAGGCATCGATCGTCGGCGCATCCTTGCTATTTCAACGTTCGAGGCGCAAATTCGCGAAGATTCCACTTTTTGCAAGCCCGCCCACCGCTCCGACTCGTCGTCTTGGGAGGTACCTCATGATTTTCAGAAGAGTGCTCTTTGCTGGCGCGCTATGCTGGTCCAGCCTGGCGTCGGCCGCCGTCGCGCAGGATGTCGCGGGCACCGTCATCGACGCCGGGACCCTCCGGCCCCTGATTCAGGTCCGGGTCACGGTGGAAGGAGGGAGCCAGACCGTGGTGACGGATAGCAGGGGACGGTTCAAATTGACCGGCCTCTCGGGCACCTCCGTCGTGGCCGGATTCCGCCTCATCGGCTACAAGCCGCTCACCCAGACGTTGACGGTGGGCAGCACGGAAGTCCGGATCACGATGACGCCGGCGCCGGTCCGGCTCGACGAACTCGTCGTGACCGGAACCGCCGATGCCGTCCAGAAGCGCACCATCGGCAATGCGGTGTCGTCAATCAGCGCGAGCGATGTGGTCCAACTGGCGCCGCCGCAGGACATCTCCAACCTGATCAACGGCAAGGCCCCCGGCGTCGTGGTCCTCCAAGGCAGCGGCTCGGTCGGCAGCGGGGCCCGGATCAAGATTCGGGGCTCGTCCAGCGTGGCGTTGAACGACACCCCGCTCCTCTACATCGACGGAGTCCGGATCAACAACACCCAGGGCGCCGGGGTCGCGGTGCAGGGCTTCAGTTCGGGTATCGTGTCGCGGATCAACGACATCGACCCCGAAAGCATCGAGAGCATCGAAATCATCAAGGGACCGGCGGCCGCCACGCTTTACGGTACCGAGGCGTCCAATGGCGTGATCCAGATCATGACCAAGCGCGGGAAGGAAGGAAAACCCGTCTTTACCATGAGCACGGCCCAAGGGACCAATTGGTTCCAGAACGCCGCCGAGCGCATCGGGCCGCTCTACGGACTGGACGGCCAGAACAAACTGGTCTCGGTGAACTTGGTCGATTTGGAAAAGGCTCGCGGGACCCCGCTCTTCCGGAACGGCTCGACCCAGGGTTACCACGCCAGCTTGAGCGGCGGAACGGCCACGACCCAGTATCGGATCGGGACCTCCTACGAACGGGATCTCGGAATCGAACCGACCAATAACCTCTGGCGGTTCAACACCAATGTGAGCCTCACGGTCAAGCCGACGTCCACGCTCGACGTCGTCTCCACCTTCGGGCTGACCCAGAGCAAGCTCAATCAAAACTATGAGGGCGGCGGCGGCGTCATCGTGGAAGCGCTCTTCGGGGCGCCGTCGCTCGTCGGCACCCCGTTCCGGGGCTTCGTTGACTATCCCCCCGAAACCCTGTGGGACAACTTCCAAGCCTCCCAACGGGTCGGGCGACTGATCGGCAGTGTCCAGTTCCACCACCGGCCGTTCCCCTGGCTCAACCACCGGTTAACGGTGGGCCTCGACTTGGTCGGCGAGGACAACAGCGAGTTGGCCCGGGTCCCGAACCAGGCGGCCCGGGAGTTCCTCAGCTCCCCAACCGATCTCGGCGGCGGGAAGTGGATTTTCCGAAACGATCTCAGCACCACGACCTTCGATTATGTGGCCAACGCCAAGGCCTCCGTCAGCAAGTCGATCACCTCGACCACGTCGGCCGGGGTCCAGTACTTCCGGCGGCGGAGCTACCTCTTGAGCGCCTCCGGCCAGGGGTTCCCGGCGGCCGGGCTCGAGAACATCAACGCCGCGACCAATAGCTTCTTTGCCGGCGAAGACTTGATCACCAATGTGACGTTCGGCGCCTTCGTCCAGCAGCAGATCGGCTACAAGAACCGGTTCTTCCTGACCGGTGCAATCCGGGCCGACGACAACAGCGCCTTCGGCAAGAACTTCAACTACGTCACCTATCCGAAGGTGGGTGCCAGTTGGGTCTTGAACGAAGAGCCGTTCTTCAAGGTCCCCTTCGTCTCGAGCCTCCGACTGCGCGCCGCCTACGGCGAAACCGGCCAACAGCCCGACGCGTTTGCCTCGCTTCGGACCTATACCCCCGCCACCGGCGGCAACGGCGGCGGCGCGGTGACTCCGGCGTCCCCGGGCAATCCCGACCTCGAGCCGGAACGCGGCAAGGAGCTGGAGCTGGGCTTCGACGCGGGTCTCTTCAGCGACAAGATCTCGGTCGACTTCACCTTCTACTCGCAAAAGACGGTCGGCGGGCTCTTCAACCGGGACATCTCGCCTTCAACCGGCTTCCCGGGTTCGTTGCTGGTCAATACGGCCAAGATCCAGAACCGCGGCGTCGAGCTGCAACTCCGGGGCTCGCCGATCAGCCGTCCGAATCTGGCGTGGGATTTTGCCTTCAACTTCTCCAAGAACTGGAACAAGGTGCTCGACCTCGGCGGGGTCGATTTCATCAACATCGTGCAGCTATTCGGCACCCCGCGGGTCGATCACCGGCATGCGGTCGGCTATCCGTTGGGCGGCAATTGGGTCCGGAAGGTGGTCAGCGCCCAACTCGATGCTTCCAACCGGCCGATCCGAGGCTCGTCGCTCTGCGACGACGGCAAAGGGGGCACCACGCCCTGCTTCGACGCCGGCGGCAACGCGGTTGCGCCCCGCGTCTACGCCGGGCGGACGACCCCCGATCGCGAGGGGTCGTTCCAGACCAGCGTGACGTTGATGAAACGGGTCCAGTTCTTCACCATGGTCGACTTCAAGCTCGGGGCCTTCATCACCCAGAACAAGGCTCGGGCCCAGTGCCAGATCTTCAAGACCTGCCTCCGCAACTACGAACGAGCGGGCGTCGATCCCGTCGTCCTCGCGAATGATGCCTTCGGATCGACCTTCCGGTCCACCTTCATCGAAGACGCCAGCTTCGCCAAGCTCCGCGAGATTTCCGTCAGCTACACCGTGCCTGAGCGGCTGGCCCGTTCGTTCCGGGCTTCGACCGCCCGGATTACCCTGTCGGCCCGAAACCTCCACACCTGGACGGGTTACAGCGGGATCGACCCCGAAACGTTCTTCGTCGGCGAGCAGTATGTCCGGGTCGATCAGGCCCAGACACCACAGCTGGCCCAGTTCAAGACCACCATCAGCCTCACCTTTTAAGCGACAGGAGCGATAACGATATGATGACTCACTTTCGATTCGAACGCCTCGCCCTGATCGGCTTGATCGGGCTCAGCGCCGGGACCGTGGGTTGCGGCCTGCTTGACGTCCAGACCCAAACCCAGATCACCGAGGAAGCCCTCCAGGATCCGGCCAATGCGCAGTTGATCGTCAACGGCGCGGTGTCCGATTTCGAGTGCGCCCTCGGCGCCTATGTCGTCGGGATGGGACTCTTGTCCGATGAGTTCGAAAGCGCCGGCGGGGCGGCCCTCTTCTTCGACTGGGATCGGCGGACCCAGGAAGCCAGCAGCGGTACCTATGCGGTTGGGAACTGCCTGGCCAGCCAAGTGTCGCTCGGAACCTACCGACCGATCTCGACCGCGCGGTATACGGCGGACAATGCCCTGGCCCTGCTGAACGGCTGGACCGACACGGAGGTGCCGGACCGAAAAGGGCTGATCGCCACCGCACTGGCGTACGGCGGATACAGCAGAATCTTGTTAGGCGAAGGCTTCTGCTCGGCGGCCATCGACCAGGGACCGGAGTTGACGCCGGCCCAGGTGTTCCAGCAGGCCGAGACCAAGTTCACCGAGGCGATTACGGCCGCGACGGCGGCCGGGAAGCCCGAATTGGCCCGGATGGCCACGGTGGGCCGGGCCCGGGCGCGACTCAACCTCGGCAAGCTCGCGGAAGCGGGCCAGGATGCCGGGGGGATCCCGGTCGGCTTCGTCTGGAACGCCAACTACAACGCGGCGGCCTTCCGGAGCCAGAATCAGCTCACCAACATGCACTTCCGGACCAACGGGATGATCGTGTCGGCGCCGTTCCGTAATCTGTCTTTCGGCGGGGTGCCCGATCCGAGGCTCAAAGTGGCTGATGCCGGCCGTCCGTCCTCCGATCCGACCCGGCGGCTGTGGCTGACGTCGAAATATCCACTGCAAGATTCGCCAATCGCGCTCGCGACCGGCGTCGAGGCCCAGTTGATCTTGGCCGAAGCGGTGGGCGGCCAGACGGCCGTCGGCATCATCAATGCACTGCACACCCGGGTCGGGCTTCCGGCCACGTTTGCCAGCACCGATCCGGCCGTGATCAAGAACCAGATTATCGACGAGCGGAGCCGCGAGTTCTTCGCGGATGGCCATCGGTCCTACGACATTCTCCGCTACAACCTGCCGCTCAATCCACCGGCCGGCACGGTGCACCCCCAGGGCGGGAACTACGGCAACCAACGTTGCCTGCCGCTTCCGGACATCGAGCGGAACAACAACCCGAACCTGAGCGCCACTCGATGAGGTAAGCCGCGCGGACCGGGGTGGCCTTACGGCCGCCCCGGCCGCTTTCGCGGCCGCGAACGCAACCGGCCGGCCCTGCTTGCGGATGTCCAAACAGGGGCCCATACTCTCGCATGCCACTTCATTTGCTTGCCCTGGTCGTGGTCGCCCAACAGCCGACCCACCCCACCCCCGACTCGCTGCCGAAGCCGGTCCCCGCCGAGTCATCGGTGGTCACGCCCCATGCGGTCACGATCGACGGCCAGGTGATCCGGTATTCCGCCCGGGCCGGCACCCTGCTCGTCCGGAACGACTCGGCCGCCGCCATCGGGAGCTTCTTCTACGTAGCCTACACTCGGGACGGCGCCGATCTCCGGAAGCGGCCCGTCACCTTCGTCTTCAACGGCGGCCCGGGCTCCTCGTCGGTCTGGCTCCATCTGGGTTCCTTCGCTCCGGTGAAGGTCGAGACCAACGCCCCGTCTTTTACGCCGCCGCCGCCCTACACCGTCAACGACAACCCCCACTCGTTGATCGACCGCACCGACCTCGTCTTCATCGACGCCATGGGGACGGGTTTCAGCCGGATCGTCGGGAAGGGACAGCCCAAGGACTTCTTCGGGGTCGACCCCGACATCAAGGCCTTCGGCGACTTCATCGTCCGCTATATCACGGTCAACAACCGGTGGAACTCGCCGAAATACTTGCTCGGCGAATCCTACGGCACCACTCGCGCCGCGGGGTTGGCCAATGCGCTCCAGGGCCGCGGCGTCGCGATGAACGGCTTGGTGCTGGTGTCGTCGTGGCTCAACGCATTCGTCGATTTCGGGAGCCCGCCGAACAGCCTCGAGATCACCTACCAACTCTATCTCCCCACCATGGCGGCGAGCGCCTGGTACCACAACAAGCTCCCAGCGCCGCGGCCGGCCAGCCTTCCGGCGTTCCTCGAACAGGTCAAGGAATTCGCCCTCGGTGAGTATCAGCAAGCGCTCTCAAAGGGTTCCCGCCTGAGCGACGCCGAGCGCACCAGCGTCGTCGCCAAGCTGCATGCGTATACCGGGCTTTCGGAGGATTT
>SHZU01000022.1 GCA_009692115.1 Gemmatimonadota bacterium
ATCGGTACTCGAGGAGCGGGAAGGGGGTCGGCCGGGGCGGGGCGGTTCCCGTATCATGAATGCACATTAAGTTAAGGGCTGATGCGAAGCCGCCGTAAAGAGGTTTCCGATGACGCGGTCATCCGGGGGGTGCGCCGGGTGCTGGAGCGTGCCGGCCCCCGATTCAGCCTCGCCGATGCCGGGCGCGAGGTCGGCCTGAGCGCCGCTCGGCTGGTCCAACGGTTCGGCGGCCGGGCCGAGTTGCTCGGCGCCGTGTTCGAGAATTGGGGCCGCACCGGGCTGGCCGCGATGGAGGCGATGATCACGATCAAGCGCCCGCTGGCCGGCTACCTCGATTGGGTTCGAGCCGGCCTCGCGGGGATGAGCCCCGCCGGGATTCACCTGTCAATCTCGCTGCTGCAGATCGCGACGGAGGACCCGGCGCTCCGCCGCTGGCAGGCCGAGCACCTCGACCGGTCGATCGACGCGCTGGCCAGACTGCTACGACGCGCCGTCGCCGCGGGCGAGCTCGAGCAGACCGATTGCCGCCAGCTGGCGGAGCGCCTGTCGATCGTCCTGAGCGGCGCGCTGGTCCTGTCCGCCAGCCGGGGCGCCAATGGAGCTCTGCTTGCCACGTTGGCCCAACGGGAACTGACGGGAGCCCTGGCACCGTACCGGCCAAAGCGATTGGCCCGGCGGAAGCCATCGATCCGCTGACACAGGCGCTATCACTTAACACCCATTCAGGATAACGGGATTCCATGCCTCCAGCCGTCTACGCTCTCCTAAGCCTGCTCCAGACCGCCCCTCAAGCCGGCAGCCCCCGCTCGCCGACCGTTCCCGTCGCTGCCCCGGCATCGGATTCGATCGACCGAGCCGCGTACGAGGCCTACCTCGACTTCGGAGGTCTGGTGCGCGGCGGCCGGGTCCAACCCGGGTGGCTCGCCGACGGAAGCAGCTTCTGGTATGCCGAGGGCGGCCCCCAGGATCGGGTCATGTCCCGGGTGACGCTTCCGGCGAACCGGAAGGAGCCGCTCTTCGATATCCCGCGCCTCCGCGCCGCGCTGACCGAGAAGCTGGGATTCGAGCCCGCGGGCCGTGGGGTCCCGTTCGAACAGGTTGCGTTCGTGGGGCCGAGCTTGGTGCAATTCGCCCTCGAGGGCAGCACCTGGCAGCTCGACCTGCGCACCTACCGCCTGGAGCGCCCGATCCCGCCGACGTCTTTTGACTACAGCCCGCTGCTCGTGAGCGAACAGGCTCGGACCACGCCGAGGATGTTCTACAAGGAACAGTTCGCTGGGCTGGGTCGTAGCCTGGTGCCGGAGAGCCCGTCACCGGACGGCAAGTGGTTCGCCTCGATAGAGGACGACGACATCGTCCTCCGGGCCACGATCGACGGGCGGACCGTCAAGGTCACCCACGACGGCCAACCCGAGCAATTCTGGGACGTCGAGACGGTCAAGTGGAACCCGTGGTCTCCGGACGGCCAGCGGCTCGCCGTGTTCAAAATCGACACCCGGGGCATGGCCCGGATTCCGACCGTTCAATGGCTCAAGCCGCTCGAGGAAGCGGTCGAGGTCATCACCATCCCGGCCGGCGGCCGTCTCAATCGGAACGAGCTCTATCTGCTCGACGTCTTCGGCGGTGCTCCGGTCCACGTCGATATCGGCGACACCACCGACCAGTATCTCATCGTGCTGGGCTGGCTGCCGGACGGCGCCCATCTCCTGTTCGCGCGGTACGATCGACTGCTCACCAAGGTCGACATCATGAGCGCGGACGCCCGGACCGGCGCGGCCCGGGTGCTCATGACCGAGCAGTCGAAAACCTTCCTTACCAATCAGCACGAAGCGATCTGGAGCACCGACACCGGCCTCACCCCGCTGCCCGACGGCTCGGGCTTCATCTGGCGGTCCGAGCGCGACGGATGGGACCATCTGTACCGCTACGATATGAACGGAACCCTGGTCGCCCGGCTCACCCAAGGGACATTCCCGGTGACCAAAGTGGTCCGGGTGGATCAGAAGAACGGGTGGGTCTACTTCTACGCCCACGGCGATCAGGCCCGCCCCTACGACACCCATCTCTACCGGGTGAGCCTGACCGGTACCGGGTTTCATCAACTGACCGACGGGCCGGGCCAGCACGGCGTTCAGCTGTCTCCCTCGGCGGAGTACTTCACCGACACGTTTTCGAGCGTAGACGTGCCGCCCAAGACGGTCCTCCGGAAGGCCGACGGCTCCCTGCTCGGCACGCTAGGCGAGGCCGATCTCGGCCAAGTGAAACGGGTGGGCTGGGTTCCGCCGAAGGAATACGTGGTCAAGGCGGCGGACGGGAAGACCGATCTCTGGGCGACGATGTACTTCCCCTACAACTTCGATCCGAAGAAGAAGTACCCGGTAGTGGAGTACATCTATGGCGGGCCCCAGACCACGTGGCGACCGATGGACTTCGGTGGCGCCTTCGTGGGGCCGCTGGCGCGGCTCATCAACTTCGATCGAGCGCTGGCGAACCTGGGTTTTCTGGTGGTGACGCTGGATGGTCGCGGCACGCCCGGACGCTCGAAGGCTTTTCACGATGCGATCTACCGGAATTGGGGCAACTTCGAGATCGCCGACCACGCCGGCGCGCTCCGGCAGCTGGGCGAACGCCTCCCGTTCATGGATCTGAGCCGGGTCGGCATCCACGGTGCGTCGTGGGGCGGACACTACGCCTTCCGGGCCCTGACCCAGGCCCCGGATCTCTACAAGGTCGCGGTCGCGGAGTTTCCCGGCTTCGACTCGAGAAGCTTCACGCTCTACGAGATCTACCTCGGCATGCCCCAGGACAACAAGGCGTTGTACGACGCCGCCGACGCGTTTGCCCTGGCGCCCAAGGTGAAGGGGAAACTGCTGTTGACCAGCGGCACGAATGATACCGGCACGATGAAGGACATGTTCAAGATGTCCGAGCAGCTGATTCGGCTGGGTATCCAGCACAAGGTGATGGTCTATCCGAATACCGGACACGGTGCGCTCGGCAGGAGCGGGGAGTACAACGCCGAGCTCAAGGTGCGGTACTTCGTCGAGCACCTCAAGCCCTGAAGGGCAATCGGTGGCCGCTCGGAATCAGCCTGCAACGTTTTGGCGGGTTCCAACGTCAGGGTCTAATCATGGCGACCCCGCCCCTCCGACGATCCTGGCCCGTCACCCTCCCCGCCGTCCATTGGGCCGGCCTGCTCTGGCTCGTCACCTTGGCCGGATTCATCGTCGTCGCCACCCTGCCCGGGGCCCTCGATCAGCTCGCCTTTACCCCCTCGGCGATGACCCTCCGTCCGTGGACGGTGCTGAGCTATCTGTTCGCCCATACCGGTCCCCTGTCCCTGTCCCTGGCCCTCGATCTCGCCGCCCTGCTGTTGCTGGCCCCCCGCTCGAGCGCGGCGCGAGCGGGGGGCGGCTCCTCGGCTGGTTCGACCCCGTGGGACGTGATCGACCTCGACGCGCTCCACGAGACGAACCGCGAGGGGGTGGAGGTTCTGCTCCATCGCGCCCGCGAGCTCGGCCCCACCCATCTCCGTCCCGCGGACCGGGAGCTACTCGATCGGAGGCCACCGCGGCGAAACTGACCGCCGAGCGGGCCCGCTCCCTGTAGCCGCCGCTCAGCGGTCTCGACCAGCGCGAGGAGACATTCCTCGCCACGCTTGGGTGGATCCCGCGGGCACGATCGGCACCACGATGTGGGACGGAAATACCGCCGTATGCTCGATCCGATCGTGAGCCACCCGGATCTCCGTGCCGGTCTCCGAGTTCATCGTGTTCAAATTGCGGCCGAAGTTCGGAAAATCGCTGCCCGCAACTTCGATCCGAATCCGGTGCCCGGCCTCGAAGTAGGTGCTGGTCGGAAACAGCTCGATCGCAAGGGGGAACACCTTGCCGGGCACCACCGGTTCCGGGGCCGAGTAGGAATTCCGGTACTTGGCCCGGGCAATCCCCTCGGCGATGTTGAGCGAGCGGCCGTCCGGCGCTACGTCGAGGAGTTTCACGGCCACGTCGGTGTCCTCGACGTCGGTTGCCAGGTAGATGACGGCGCTCACCGGTCCGGTGACCTCCACCCCGGCCGCCAACGGTTCCGAGGTGTAGACCAGGACATCCGACCGGGTCTCGACCGCGCGATGGTCGACCGCGCCATTCGGAAGCCCACCCCGCGCGCCGGCGGTCCGGCTGGTGACCGACGGAACGGGATTGGCCGGATCGTAGCTGAACCGGTCGGCCGGACCAGCGCCGGGACGGTCCCGGCGGAGGACCCCGTCACCCAGCAGGGTATTCGATTTGCCGCCGCTTTCGAGATAGAACTTGGTGAACTCGGTGCCGGGAATCGGCCACGCCGCGGCGGTGCGCCACTCGTTCTTCACCGGCAGGAAGTAGAGGACGTTCGGCAGTTCCGGCGGCGTGGCGCCGAGCATCCGGGCGTCGAGCCAGCGATCGCGGAGTCCGTTCAAGTCGATGATGGCGTCCGGCCCCCCGTCGCGCTCGCCCACCACCCGGTTGCGATTGACGCCATGGAGCCACGGGCCCACCACCAGCATGTGCTTGGCCGGGTCGGCTTTCGCGACGCCGGCGTAGTTCTGAATTTGGCCCCGCAACTGGCCTTCGTACCAGCCGGTGACGTTGAAGGACGGGATATCGAAGCTCCCATAACGGTCCCGCATCTGGAGCGGCTGCCAGTACTCGTCGAGCCGGTCGTGTTCCATGGCGAGCCGCCAATACGAGACCTCGCGGCCGACCCCGGTGCTCAAGGTGCTGAGCGGCAGACCCCGCATCACCTGACCCCAGTTCCAGCCCGCCGACGCCTGCCGCACCCGGCCGTCCATCCCCATCATCCAGGTGTACATCAGGTCGAGCTTCGGAACTCCGTTGAAGCGGGTGCCGTCATGCCAGTCGTCGGCCGGTGACACGTACGAGACGATGGCCGAATGAGCCTGGTGCCGCTCCTTGGCCATCTCCCATTGGACTTTGCCCAGGTAGGATCCTCCCATGGTCGCCACCTTGCCGTTGGACCACGCCTGAGCGGCGATCCAACTCATGACGGCGGCGCCATCCTTGCCGTCGTGGCTGAACGGGGCGAACTCGCCGTCCGAATCGTAGCGCCCCCGGACGTCGACGGTGACGAACGCATAGCCCCGTTTGACGAACTGCCACGCGTCCGCCATCGAAGTGGCCGAGTTGTTGTTGTACGGCGTCAGCTCGAAGATGGCCGGCCGGGCGCCCTCGCCCTTCGGCCGGTACACATCGGCCGAGAGGCGAACCCCGTCCCGCATCGCCACCTTGACGTTGTACCGAATGACCATCGGGTACTCGGCCGCCGTCTGCGCCACGGCGGCCGAGGAGCCCAGGCCGGCCGCGGCCAGTGCGGCCACGGCCCCGAGAATGACGGAACGGCGCGAGAGCGGACTCATTTGTTGGTGTTCGGGTTGTTGAGCCGCTCGGCGTCCGGCAGCGGCAAGCACTTGGTATCGCCGTAGGCGACGCCTTTGGGATTGACGCCGGTGTCGAACGGGAGATTGAACCGGAGCAGGTCGTTCAGCCGCTGCCCTTCGAGAAACAACTCGCGGCGCCGTTCTTCCCGAACCTGCCCGGTAATCTCGACCGGATCGGTACTGCTGAACTGGGGCAGGCTGGCGAGGGTTCGGAGCCGGTTGATGGCCTCGACCGCGCTCTGGCCGCCCTCGGCCTCGGCAATGATCAGTTGGGCCTCGCGCCACGTCGCGATCGGCACCGGAGCTGACTCGCTGAGGTACTTCCGCTGGAACCACACCCGGCTGACGCCATCGTGCCCGTTCCGTCCCGCATCGACGGTGCTCACTCTCGGGTCGGCGACCGCCCCGACCCTGAGGTCGCGATACCGAGGATCAACCGAGATGTAGAAGTTGCGCTGGCCTTCCGCGTAGGTCCGGTTCCAGCGCCGCTCATTGGCGGTGGATCGGCTGGCGGTCTTGGAGTAGCCGGCGGGAACCGCCCGGGCGTCGGCAGCGGCCTCGGCCTTCTTCCCGAGATTGAGCCGGACCCGGGCCCGGCCCACCCGGGCCATGTTCAGGATATCGGTGTTGTTGGCGGTGGTGGCCAGACCGATCGCCGTCGTAAACCGGGTTTCCGCGGTCCCGAGGACGGCGGGGGGCAACAGCAATGGCCCGGCATCGACCGTCATTTCGCAGAACGCCTCGCCGAGCAGGGTGTAGGCGTACCCGGCGTAGGCCGCCGCCGTGGCGAGCAACACCGGTTTGTTCGGCACGCTGGCGTCGGGAAAGGCGGTGATCCGCTCGAGGGCATTGTCGGCTTGGAACCGGGCCGTCTGGAGCGGGGTGAAGAGGCCGAAGCCGAGGTCGGTACAGGTGCCGCTCGCCAGGTTGCCGTTGTCGGAGAAGATCCGCCGCTGGTCCCACGTGAACACCGCGATCCACCCGGTCGACTCGACCAGTTCGTCGCCCAGGAGGCCGGTGGCGGTGATGTAGTTGGTGAGGGCGCACTCGAAATCCCCAACGGCGCCGGCGACGATCGTCGCCGCGAGCTGCGGGTTATCGAGGGTTTCGGCGGGGACTCGGGTCGGCAACTCGACGTCGAGCAGGCTGCCGCAGCCGGTCAGCGGGCCGGCCGCGGCGACGACCAGGGCCAGCCCACCGGTCGTGCGGTGGAAACAGCTCATGGGTGCGGACATGGGTTCCTCCGGCCTAGAAGGTGAGACGGATAGTGGTGATCAACTGGGCAAACGGCGGCAGCACCGTCTGGACGTAGGCCGACAGTTCGGCCCCCGGGGTTCGGATTTCCGGGTCGGGAATCGGTTCCCCGTAGATCTCCCGCTGGGCCCGCCACAGGTAGGCCACATTGCGCGCCGCGATATTGATCGCGGCCCGCGAAACCCGGAACGAACGGGACAGCTTAGCCGGGAGCGTATAGGTGGCCGACACCTCCCGAAGCTTGGCGAACCCGGCATCGAAGAAGCCGACCGGCGCCGCGATTCCGAGCCGGTCGTACGCCAGAAGAATGGGGTCCTTCCGGTCGACGATTGCCTTCGAGTTTCGGAAGGCGGTGTGCATCGCCTCGATGTCGCCGTGCTCGATCAGGAATCCGCCCATGAAATCGACCAGTCCGTATATCTGGAGACCCCCGAGAATCGTAAAGGTCGACGAGACGGCGCCCTCCCACTTGGGCGTCGGCCTCCCGTAAAACACTCTGGGGGCGGTGGCGCAGGCAACGCCGGCGCCCCCGGCGGGGCCCGGATCGCAGAGAATATTGATGGCCTGGCCGGCGCCATCGATGTCGGCGCTGATGATCCGCCGCTCGAAGAACGACCCGATCGGGTATCCCTCTCGTTGCTGCTGGGCCCCGAACACGATCGGCGGCACTCCACCAAGGCTCACCACCTCATTCGTGGCGGTCGAGACCTTGAAGCCGAGATCCCAACCGAACCGGCGGCTCGTCAGCACCTGGGTGTTCAACTCGAACTCGACCCCGCTGTTCTTGACCTCGCCCACGTTCACGAACTGGAAGCCGGGGAATCCGGTCGACGGGGGAACCCGCTTCAGGACGATCCCGTCGGTCCGCCGCTGCCGGAAGTAGGTGAAGCCGATCCCGATCCGGTCATTCCAAAGCCCCGCGTCGAACCCGACCTCGATCTCCTGGCCCTGCTCGGGCTTCAAGTCCGGATTGCCGACCGCCTGCGGGGTGAGCACCGAGACGTCGCCCGGGCCGGTGGTGGGCTGATAGAGCCGTCTCGCGGCGAAGACATCGGGCTGCTGGCCGGCCCGGCCATACGCGGCCCGCAGCTTCATCGTCGACACCGGTTTGAAACGCCAGAACGGCTCCTCGCTCACCACCCAGCTCGCGCTCACCTTCGGGTAGACGACGAAGTCGTAATTCTGTCCGAAAGCGCTGTTGTCGTCGCCCCGCAAGGCCCCGGTGACGAAGAGCCGGTTCTTGTAGCCGAACTGCTGTTGCACGAACAGCCCGAAGGTCTTGTTCTCGATGATGTCTTCCGAGCCGGTCGTGACCGCCGCGCCGCCGACCGTGGTGACCGGAGGGGCCGGGAACTGCGAGCCCTGGACCGAGACCGTCTCGAAGCGCTTGGTATAGTACTGAACCCCGGCCGACGTCGTCGACCGGATGTTCGACGTCAGTTTGAGTTCGGCGTTGGCCGAGTAGTCGAGCGAGTAGTAATGGACTCGGCGCCGCTCGACCGTCTTCTGGCCCAGGCTCAGGGCCCCGAAGAAGTAGGCCGAGCCGTCGGGATGCCTGGGAAAGAGAATCGAGTTGGTCTCGTCGGTCACGTCGGCGCCGGCGCTGAACCGGTGGGAGAGCCAGCCGAGCGGGCGCCAGGTCGACTGAACCCCTGCGATGAAGCGATCGACCTTTGCCAATGACTCGATCTCCGAAGCGGCCTCGGGCGTGGCCCGGAGGAAACCGCGGGTTCGGGTCGCCAGCCGCGAGGGCGCGCCCCAGACCAACTGGTCCCAGATTCCCCAACCGGCCGCGGCCTGGGCAAACCGGGTCCGGCTGGTGGTGAAGCCGATATTGGCCGAGAAATCGAGCTTGGCGCTCGGCGTCAAGTTCAGATTGGCCCGGGTGTTGGCCTTGTTGAGCGTGTTGTAGTCCACCACGCCTTCGCCCCGGTCGTAGTCGCCCGAGAGGAAGTAGCGGATCTGATCGGTGCCGCCGCGAACGCTCGCTCCATAGGACTGACTCCGCCCGGTCTGGAAGATCGGCCGTCCCGCGGCGAGCTCGCTCTCCAGCAGATTGACGCTCTCGATCGTGCCGGAGGCGTTCCGGCTGAAGACAGTCGGGACCTTGGAAGCGGCGTCGGCCAGCCAGGTGCCACCCTGCTTGGCCGTGAGTTCGACCGAGGGGCGGCCGGTCACCCCGCGCTTGGTGATGATCTGGATCACTCCGCTCGAGGCTTCGGTCCCGTAGAGGGTCGCGGCCGCCGGGCCCTTGATGACCTCGATGCTCTCGATGTCCTCGGGGTTGATGTCGTTGATCCGGGACACTTGGCGGCCTTGGCGAATGTTCGGCCCCGCCGCCGGGTCGTTGTTGACCCGCACCCCATCGATGTAGAGCAGCGGCTCGTTCGACAACGAGAGGCTCGCGACGCCGCGGATTCTGGTCACACCGCCGGTGCCGAGGTTACCCGAGCCCGGGAGGATGACCACTCCGGCCACGCGGGAATTGAGGAGCTGCTGGACGTTGGTGACCGGAGCCCGCTCGTTGATGAAACTGGCCTGCACTTGACCAACGGCGTTGCCAACCGTTCGCTTTTCGACGGCGCCCGCCGTGCCGGTCACCACCATCTCGTCGAGGGTGACGGCCTGCTCCTCGATCACAACCCGGACGTTCTGGTCGCCGACCCGGGCTGTGACCGTCATCCGCCGGAATCCAATGACCCGGATGTCGAGCACCACCTCCGTTCCGGGGAGCGAGGTCAGCCGAAACCGGCCCCGAACATCCGTCGTGGCGACGGTCGGCGTCCCGCTCACGATGACCCGGGCGCCGGCGACCGGCTCCTGGGTCCGGCCGGAAATGACCGTGCCGGCCACGGTTCCTTCCTGGGCCATGGCTGGCCTCGGCGCGAGGATGGAGAGCACGGCCAAGCCGAGCGACGTGACGAAACGCATCGTCAACCTCCTGAGTCGGATCTCATGGGGGAGTGCTGCGGAGACAGAGAGAGCCTGACGAACGGGCATACGATGATCCCCCTTTCGTGCTGTGGCTTGTTGAGTCTTGACTATCTACAGTACCGCTCGGCCGGGCCGAGCGCAACGATCTCGACGCCCCGTCAGCGCATCGTCCCCCGCCCCAAATCGCACCACGACACCCCGACGGACGCTGAGTCCCGCTGGAACTCGACCCCCCGGAACCGGGCCCCATCGAGCGCGAACCCGCTCACCCGACCCGCCCGATCTCGCTGGAACCGGAACGTCAGCATCCCCCGGACGCCCATCGTCCGAAACCGATCCCGACCCACCGGGCGGAGAATCGCCTCGCCGTGCCGCCGGATGCACCAGCGCAGCGTGCCGTCGTCCGCGGGACGGAGATCGTGGGTCACGTCGAACAGTTCGGAACTCTTGAACCGGCCTCGAAAATCCTCCACCCGGTTGGTGGACGCGGGAACCGCCGCGGTGCTATCCCTTGCCGGTGCGCCGGCTCCGGCGTTCGCCTCGGGAAGGGTGCCCGGGGGCAGGAAGAGCGCCAGCACCTGCCGGGCATGGGAGGCGCTGGTGAACTCGGTGGTGTTGCCCACGACGGCCACCCCGAGCTCCAGTTCGGGCAGGTACATCACCTGACTCCGGAACCCTCGCCAGCTTCCGCCATGGCTCAGCATCACGTGGCTCCCCACTCGATCGACCTGGACGCCAAACGCATAGGAGATGGTATCGCCGCTGTTCAGGACGCCGCGTTCCCGGATCCGGTTGCGCACCGCCCCCCCGCCGACTTGACCAGTGGAAAGGTTGGCAAGCCACCGGGCAATGTCCTCAGCGGTTGAGATGACGGAGGACGATCCCACTGCCGCGGTGTGGTTGCCGAGCACCCGGTAGCCCCCGCCCTCCCGGGGCTGGTACGAGGCGGCCCAGTTGGCCGTAATCATGGTATGGTCGTCGTGCACGTGGGTGTCGCGCATGCCGAGGGGTTCGAACACCCGGGTCCGAAGGAACTCCGCGAACCGGATCCCGCTCACCCGGGCCACGGTCTCGGCCAGGAGGTTGTAGCCGGTGTTGGAGTACAGCTCTTCGCTGCCGGGGTCGAAGTTGAGCCGCTTCTGGCTCCGGGCGAGGGTGAGGATCTCGGGGACCTCCCAGACATCGTCGAACTGGAACCCGGAGAGGTAGAGCAACTCGACCCAGTCGCGCACGCCGCTGGTGTGGTGCACCAGGTGACGGAGGGTCACGGGCCGGGAGAAGACCGGGAGCTCGGGAAGGTACTTCCGCACGTCGTCGCCGAGATCGAGCCGGCCCTCCTCGGCGAGCAGGGCAATCGCGAAGCCGGTGAACTGCTTCGAAACCGACGCCATGTCGAAGGTCGTGTGCGGGCCAACGGCCCGGGCGCCGTCGAGGTCGGCCATGCCGTAGCTCCGGGAGAGCACGATCTCGCCGTTCCGGATCACGGCAACCTGGGCGCCGGGTCCGTCGGTCCGGTTCCACCGTTGGAAGATCTCGTCGACCCGGACCGCGGGGGGCGTCTGTGCCTGGAGGGCCGTTCCAGCCAGCAGCAACCAGACGAACGATTCAGCATGGCATCGCATGAGACTCTCCTGAGGCTGGCCTGGCAAAAGTAAGGACCTGGACCTAGGACCGGGGAACGACCGGCAACTCCAGATACGATCCCCGGGCGCCACCCCAATGCACCGTCACCGTCGGCACGACGTTCCCCGGCGCATCCGGCCGGTTCGACGGCGCCAGCGCGGGATGTAACTCGAACGTCGGCCAATCCGCCGCCGCGATCGAGAGCCGGATCGAATGGCCCTGCTTGAATCGCCACGCCGTCGGATAGAGCGCCGTCACCACCTCAGCCACCTTCCCCCCGGCAAAGACCCTGGGGTCGTAGTCGGCCGCCCGATAGCCATGCCACGGCAGGACGGGTTCCACCCGGACCCCGCGGTGGCCCGGAATCACCAGGTCCTGGTTCACCAACTTTGAAAATCCGGCCCGATGCTGATACTCGGTGACCTGCACCGCCCGCCCGCTCGGATCGACGTCCTCGAGATAGAAATAGAAATCCCCGTCATCCGCCGTCGATGAGGCCCACAGGTGCACGATGGGATGGCCGATCACGTCGGTGTCGCGTTCGAGCGGGGCGGTCGTGTAGCTGAGGCCCCGCCGGTCGAGCTCGGTCCGCACCGGGGGCCCCTCGGGCACCCCGAACATGAACTGGCGGTTCCGCTGGAACGCCGCGACGCCGGGCGCCGGCCGCCCGGACAACGAATCAACCGCGGCAATTTCCTTCGCTCCGAAGAGCGGCTCCCAGGCCGAGTATTGCGAGAAGTCGGCGGTGAATAGGTCCGACCGAGGGGCCGGCGCCTTCACCCGAGCGAGACCGTTCCCGTCCGCGAGATACATCCGGGCGGGCGCGGACGCCGGCGGTGGCCAGGTCGGCGCGGTGCGCCAGCCGTCGTTCATCACGAAGTAGCGGACCGCCGGCTCCCGGTCGACCCCGTTGCGAATACCCTTGAGCCATCGGTCGAACCAGCGGAGTTCCTCGATCCGGGCCTCGATCGGCAACCCGGCCGCCGGCGTGGGCAGGCCAACCGACGCCGCAAACGCCTGGGAGACCCCTTGGTGATAGACGGGCCGCGCGATCAAGCGTGACGGCAACGCGCGGTGGGTGGTGCTGAACACCTGGAAGGTGCCCTCCACGAACGCGTCGAACCACCCGGCCAGGTTGAGCACCGCGACCCCCGACTTCATCACATCGGGAAGCCAGGCCCAGGCGAGATCCGGCGCCGTCCGGCCGTCGCCCGGGCGCTTGGTGTCCCAGAACTTCATCGCCGAGAAGACCGGATCGCCGTCGAAGGTCCCGGGCGCGCCGGCAGGGTCGGCGACGTGCTGCATCACGGCGCTGAGATAGTAGTGATGGGTCCGGGCCACCCCATCGGCGTACCGCGGGGCCGGCCCCGATTCGAGCGGCCACCGGTAGTCGTCCGAGAACCAGCCGTTGCCGTTCAGGTCGAGGGGAATCTCGTCGGCGATCTCGCCGTCGCCGTCCTCGTCGATCACCGGCGGGGTCGGCGGAATCGGAACCGGCGTGAACACGCTGCTCCGGTTGAGATGGTAGGTCACCGCGGTCCAGACCTGCATGAAGGCGTAGGAATAGATCCCGCCCGGATGCATCAGGAACCGGTCCCATCCGGCGTGCTCCGGCACGATCGCCTTGAGGGCCTTCGGCGCCTTCGACGCGACCGCCAACTGTGACCACCCCTCATAGCTCCCGCCCCGCATCCCGACGGTGCCGTCGGACCACGGCTGCGCGGCGATCCAGTCGACCAGTTCCTTCCCGTCGTCGCGGACCCGCGGGTCCATCAGGTTCATCGAGCCGAACGATCCGCCGGTGCCGCGCATGTCGGCGGAAACCTGGGCGTAGCCGTGGCGGAGGAAGAATGGATCGACGATCACTTGGCCGTTCGACGGATTGAGGAACGACCGGCCGTACGGGGTGTACCGAAAGACCACCGGAAACCGGCTGGTTGGCCGCCCTTGGCCCTTCCACCCGGCGGGCACCACCACGTCGACGGCGAGCTTGGTGCCGTCCTTCATCGTCACGAAGGTGGCCGAGCGGGTGTAGCTGTCCCAGAGAACGGGATCGGCCGCCTTGGCCGGTTGGGCCGCGAGCGGGCCGCTCGAAAGTACGAGGGCGAGGATCAGCACGGGCGTGCGCATGGGACGGTCGGCCTCACTGGATCGGCACGGGGGGAAGATATTGGCCCGGACCGCAGTCCGGTATAGAAGGGCGTCATCGGGCCGCGGGCAGAACTCCGTTGACGATCAGGTCGAGGCCGTTCAATGACAACTGCCCCGCCGCTTCCCCGGCGCCGCGCCACTCGGTGGTGACCACCACCACCATCGCCTTGGCCGGCACCACGAAA
>SHZU01000023.1 GCA_009692115.1 Gemmatimonadota bacterium
GCTCAACCGGCCAGACAAACGGAATGCCCAGTCGCTCGAGATGTGGCGGGAGCTCAAGGCCGTCGGGGTGGCCCTCGAGGACGATCCGGAGGTTCGGGTCGTCGTCGTCTCGGGTGAGGGCCATTCGTTTTCCGCCGGCATCGATCTGAGCGTGCTGTTCGGCCAGAGCCAGGCCACGCCCGAGCACCCGCTCCCGGACGTGGCGGAGGTGCAGTTGGCGTTTACCTGGCTCCGGGATGCCCGGTTCGCCACCATTGCCATGGTCCACGGCCACGCGTTAGGCGCCGGGATGCAGCTGGCCCTGGCGTGCGATCTTCGGATTGCCACCGACGACGCGGTGTTCGGCCTGCCGGAGGTCAATTTCGGGATCCTGCCCGATCTCGGCGGGTGCGCCTGGCTCCCGGAGCTGGTGGGCCCCGCCAAAGCCAAGGAACTGATTTTTCTGGGCGACCGGTTCGATGCCGACACCGCCCTCCGGCTCGGGATCGTCAATCAACTGACCAGCGCCGCTACCCTCGAGGCGGTAACCACAGCCCTCGCCGAACGGATCGCCAACCAGGCCCCCTTGGCCATTGGGGCCACCAAACGGGCTATTCGGGCGGCCGAAACCTCCTCCGAGGCTGCGCTTCGAACGTCCGCGTCCGAGGTCCGCAAGCTGTTGGTTTCCAAGGACTTCAAGGAGGCTACCGGGGCTGCTGCGGCCCGACATGCGGCCAAACAGCAGGTGGTGGACGCCCTCCGGCAGGCTTAGGGCTCGGCACTCGGCGCTCGGCGCTGGGCACTAGGCACTCGACCGGGGGTGGCGACCCTGCTAGGTTTCTCTCCTCTGCCATTTTGGCACTTTCCGTTACTTAAGTCGTTGAACCTTAGCGCACTGAGGGGTTCGGTCGCATGAGCGATTCGTCCAGTTTGCTTCGTACTCCGTTGGCCGAGATCCACCGGGCCCTTGGCGGGAAGATGGTACCGTTCGCCGGGTGGGAAATGCCGGTCCAGTATTCGGCCGGGATCATGGCGGAGCATCAGGCGGTGCGGAACGGGTGCGGGGTGTTCGATGTGTCCCACATGGGGGAGTTCGAGGTGACGGGGCCGGACCGGAACGCGTTCGTCAACCGGATTACCTCCAACGACGTCGGCGCGCTCGCGGCCGGACAGGTCCAATACTCGGCGATCCTCAACAAAGAGGGGACTTTCGTCGACGACTGTACGGTCTACCGGTTCGACAACAAGCTGATGATCGTGGTCAACGCGTCCAATCGCGCCAAGGCGTGGGAGCACATCGTTGATCTGAAAGGCGGGGCCAACATCCGGCTTCGCGACATTTCCGACGACATTGGGCTCCTGGCCGTGCAGGGGCCCACGACCCAGGCCTTGCTGCAGCCGATCACCAACATGGCGCTCGATACCATCGGCTACTATCACCACGGCCAGGGCCGGATCGGCGGCGTGGACTGTTTCATCTCTCGGACCGGCTACACCGGGGAAGACGGGTTGGAGCTCTATTGCCGGTGGAAAGACACCGTTGCGCTCTGGGAAGCCGTTACCAAAGTGGGGGCGCACCCGATCGGGCTCGGCGCCCGCGACTCGCTCCGGCTCGAAATGGGCTATGCGCTCTACGGCCAGGAAATCGACGACACCATCACGCCGTTCGAGGCCGGGCTTGCCTGGATCGTGAAGCTCGACAAGGGCTCGCCGTTCGTCGGGGCCGAGGCGCTTCGGGCCCAGAAGGAACGGGGGCTGGTCCGCAAATTGGTGGGGTTCACGCTCGAGGGACGGGGCATTGCCCGGCACAACTACCCGGTGTGGTGCGACGGCAACCAGGTCGACGTGGTCCGGAGCGGCGGCCAGAGCCCTTCGTTAGGCGTCTCGATCGGCACCACCTTCCTGCCGGCGGCCTCGGCCAAGATCGGGACCCGGTTCGAGGTCGAGTGCCGGAACGAGAAGATCCCGGCCCTGGTGGTCAAGCGGCCGTTCTGGGAGAAGGGGTCGGTCAAGAAGTAACCGATGCGGGTAGCCATTCTCACGATCTCTGACGCCGGATCGCGTGGTGAGCGGGAGGACACCTCCGGTCAGGCCATTGCCGACTGGGCCGCCGGACATGGCTACCAGGTCACCGTCCGAGATCTGGTGCCCGATATGGTCAACCTGATCGTGGCCCGGCTCACCGCGTGGGCCGATAATGGTCTGGCCGATGTCATCCTGACGACCGGGGGCACCGGGCTGACCGAGCGGGACGTGACCCCGGAGGCCACCCGGGTGGTGCTGGAACGCGAGGCCCCCGGGATTGCCGAGGCGATCCGGATGAGCGCCTACCCCCGATTCCCCAAGGCGGTGTTGTCCCGGGGCGTGGCCGGCACTCGGCGCCGGACCTTGATCGTGAATTTGCCGGGAAGTGCAGGTGGGGTGAAGGACGGACTGGCCGTGCTGGACCCGTTGGTCGGGCATGCGGTGGATTTGATCACCGGCACCCGAACCGGGCACTGAGGCTCCTCGATGTCTGCCATTGTGCTGACCCTCGCCGATCTCGAAACGGCGGTCCCGCTCAACGCCGCGTTGGAGCAGGCCGGCTTTACCACCGAACTGGTCTCGGCGGTCGACGATGCCCGGGCCTCGGTCCGCCGGGAGCAACCGGATCTCATCATCCTGACCGGGGCGGTCCACGAAGCCCCGGCGCTCGACCTCGTCAACTACGCCCGCGAGCTCGAAATCTTTACCCTGGTGCTCCTCGAACCGACCGACTCTGAGCGCGCCGAGCGGGTCGAGCGCCTGGCCCCGACCGAAACGATGCTGAAGCCGATCAAGCAGGGCGATGCGGTCGTGTTGGCCCGCCGGCTGGTCGAACGTCGGCGGCTCCAGCAGCGGATCGGGATATCCGGTCAGAGCGGCGCCATTCACCAGGTGTTGGTCAAGATCGAGCAGATGGCGGGGGTCTCCACCACCGTGCTGATCCAGGGTGAGTCGGGCACCGGCAAGGAACTTGTCGCCAAGGCCCTCCACGATCTGTCGCCTCGGCGGGGCAAGCCCTTCATTCCGGTCAACTGCGCGGCGCTCCCCGAGTCGTTGCTCGAGTCGGAGTTGTTCGGGCATGAAAAGGGGGCCTTTACCGGCGCGGCTGAACGGCGGTTGGGGCGCTTCGAGCTGGCCGACACGGGGACGATCTTCCTCGACGAGATCGGCGAGATTCCTCAGAGCGTCCAAGTCAAACTGCTCCGGGTGCTGGAGACTCGGTCGTTTTTTCGAGTTGGCGGGGTCCAGCCGATCAAGGTCGACGTTCGGGTGGTGGCGGCCACCAACCGGGCGTTGCGCGATTCGGTCGCGATGGGCGAGTTCCGCGATGATCTCTATTACCGCCTCAGCGTCCTCAATATCGAGCTGACGCCGCTGCGAGAGCGGCGAGAAGACATCGGGCTGTTGCTCCGCCGGTTCATCCGGGAGTTCGTCAAGCTCCATGACCGCCCGTTCCGGGGCATTACCGCGGAGGCCATGCAGCGGTTGGTGGGGGCACCGTGGCCCGGGAACGTCCGGCAGCTTCGGAACCTGGTCGAGTCGATGGTGGTGCTGGCGCCGGGGTCGGAGATCCGGGCGGCGGATATCCCCGCCGAAGTGTTGGAGGGAGCCCACACCTTGCTGCCTGTCCTCGCCAGTTCGGCGGGGCGTCAACAACCGAGTCAGGAACTCGAATTCATCCTCCGGAGCCTGATGGACCTCCGCCTCCAGGTCGAGGAGTTGCGTCGGCGGCTCGACGAGCGGGGTTCCAAGGTCCAAGGCATTGAAATCCCGGAGACCTCGGTCGCTTCCTTGCATGAGTTCGTGCCAGAAACTGCACCGCAGGATGTCCTCTACCGCCCTGGCATGACTATGGCAGAAGTTGAGAAGGCGACAATTGGAGCGGCGCTGAAAGAGTCCCGCGGCAATCGCCGCCAAGCGGCCGCAAAGCTAGGAATTGGAGAGCGAACGCTCTATCGGAAGATCAAGGATTATCGACTCGACTGAGCAGCCAGGTGTAAAGCTTTAAGGCACTGGAAGCGGCTTGACTTTGCCACCGCCACTGGGTTCCGTTCTGGGAAATCGTGAAATTTGTAATTGACGACGAACTCTGCGTCGCCTGTTTGGCGTGCGCGCGGGTCTGCCCGACGAATGCGGTCGCGGTAGCCCCCGATTCGTCGTGGGTGCGGGTCATGGACGAGGCCTGTATTCACTGCGGGCTCTGCGTGCCGGAGTGCCCCCATGGCGCCATCGATGTCGGGGGCGAGTTGGGCCAGGCGGTGGCCATCGCCGCCGAGGGCACCGAGGCGATCATCGTCGACACCGAATGCGCGGCGCATTTCTACCCGGCCACCCCGGAGCAGGTGGTCAACGCCTGTTATGCGGCGGGGTTCCGGGTGGTGTCGCGCGGGGTCATTGGCGACGAGTTGGTGGCGTCGGAATATCTCCGGCTGTGGCGGACCGAGGCCTGGGGCACGATGATCCGGTCCACCGATCCGGTGGTGGTGGAGATGGTGCGGGCCGAGTATCCGGAGTTGGTGCCGTATCTGGCGCCGGTGGCGACGCCGGCGGTGGCGGAGGCCCGGTATCTTCAATCGGCGTATCCGGACGGACTCAAGGTCGTGTATGCCGGACTCACGCCGTCGACCGGAGCGGAGATCACCGCGGCCATCACGTTCCGGGATCTCGGTGAGTTGTTCCAGGCGCGGGGGGTCACCCTCCATTCTCAGCCGCTGGTGTTTACCCGGGTGCCGCAGGAGCGGCGGCGGCATGTGAGCGTGGCCGGCGGGCTTCCGATCGCGTTGTTGGAGGAGGCCAAGCATTCGAGCCGCCGGTTCCAGAAGGTCCGGGGGTTGGCGGGTCTCAAGGCCATTTCGCGGGCGCTGGTGGTGGACCGGATCGATCTCGGCTTCATCGACATGCTCTCCTACGAGGGGGCGCTCGATCATCCGTTGTCGGGGCCGCGCGACCAGCTCTATTGGCGGCGGGCGGTGGTCCAGAGCACCGAGCCGCCCCGGAGCCGGGTGCCGGTGGTGGAGCCCGGGGTGGTGGCCAGCGTCGGGGCGGTGTTCGATATCCGGCCCCGGCGGGCCGCGGCTGAGCCCGAGGCGGTGGAACAGGTCATGGAGGCCATTGGCCTCGGCCCGAACGGGAGACCGTGGGATTGCCGGGCATGCGGCTATAATTCCTGCCGGGAGTTCGCCGAGGCGGCTGCGTTAGGCCGGGCGTCGCTCCGCCAGTGCTCGCCGTACCAGGAACGCCAGGCCGAGGAAGCGCAGCGGGCCGCCGCCACCGACATGTTGACGGGGCTGGCCACGTTCCGGGTGTTGCGGGACCGGGTGACCCATGAGGTCGAGCGGAGCAAGCGGAGCGGCGACCGGTTTACGGTGTTGTTCCTTGACTTGGACCGGTTGAAAGAGGTCAACGACAAGTTTGGGCATGAGGCTGGGAACGACCTGTTGAAGGCGGTGTCGCAGGAGATCCGGGCGGCGGTGCGGGCTTCGGACTTGGCGGCGCGGTACGGGGGTGACGAGTTCGTGGTGATTTTGACCCGGACCGACTTGAGCGGGGCGGAGCGGGTGGCAGAGGCGCTTCGGATCGGGGTCGAGAGTGTCGGGCGCCGGTTGGGCTATGCGGAGGGGCAGGTGACGGTGAGTGTCGGGATCGCGGAGTATGCTCCGGACCGTCCGTCGAGCGGGGATTTGTTGGAGAACGCGGACCGGGCGCTCTATCGGGCGAAGGCATCGGGCCGTAACACGGTGGCGTGACAAGGACGGTAACAGTGAGCGGACCGAATCCCATGCGTCAGTCGGAGCCCCCGGTCAAGCCGGCGGCCGACATCATGCCGGACCCCTGGGGGGCTCGGCGGGCGGAGAACCTGCTCACGACCTTGGAGGGTATCCTCTCGGCGCGGTTGGTCACGACGCCGTTAGGCGAGGTCAGCGAGATCCATGTCCTGGCGCAGGCCGGGTTGCAGCCGAAGCAGTTGGTCCGGAACATCGAGTCGGCGTTGTTGGCCCATTTGGGGTTGAAGGTCGATCACCGGAAGATCAGCATTGCCCAGACGGCGGAGGGCAAACCGTTGGAGACGCTGGAGCGGAGCGTGGTGCGGGAGCGGGCCATGCAACGGGCCGTCTTGTTCGAGAACCTGGCGGTGCATCCCGGCGCTCGGGGAATGCGGGTGGTGATCGTGGTATCGTTGTCGATCGGCGGGCGGGAGGAGACGGCGGAGGAAGAGGCGCCGGACACGCCGCGGGGCCGGGTCGAGGGTGCGGCGCGGGCGACGGCGCTGGTGCTGGAGCGGTTGTTGGAGAAGCACACCATGGCGGTGGAGAACGTTCAGGTGGTGGAGGCGGTGGACCGGCGCGTGATGTTCGTTGCCTTGCAGGGAATGGGGGGCCGGGACTCGGTGATGTTGACGGGGACGGCGGAGATTCGGCAGAGTCCGGAGCGAGCGGCGGTGTTCGCGGTGCTGGATGCGAGCAACCGGTGGGTGGACGCTCGGCGGCCGGCGTGAGGTAGTGGTTGGAGGTTGTGGCGTTCAATCTTGGGGTTAAGGAGAAAGGTATAACGGAGGGGGCCCGGTCTTCGATGTAGGAAGAGCGGAGTTGAGCGGACAACTGAGCGGAGCGTCTGGATTGCCATAGCGAGGCAATGCCATCCCGAAAGACTTCGATTGGACATGAAGGGGGGTGACGCTCATGATCAGCTGGCTCGCAGCCATCGCTGTCGGCGCAGTGCAGTTCGTAACAGGACTGTTCTTCGCTGAA